>CAYMQO010000283.1:0-3525 GCA_964392405.1 uncultured Marinobacter sp. | reverse complement strand
GGCCCAGGCCGACGAAATGTACCGTTACCTGGCCATTGCCAACTACGAAGACCGCTTTGTGATTCCGACCAGTCATCGCGAGCTGGCGAAGGAAGCCTTTCCGGACGCCGATGCCTATGGCGAGCGGGGTGGCTGCGGCTTCAGCTTCGGTGATGGCTGTAGCGGTGGTGATAGCGAATTCAGCCTGTTCGGCGGCAGAAAGCAGACCACCAGTATGGTGGCCAAGCTGGCAACCGTGAAGCAGGTCGACCCCAGACAGCTGCAGGACTAAGGAGACAGCCATGCAATTACTGAAAGTACTGGCGCGGGTGCTTGAGTATCCCACCGAAGAACTGCAGCAAACCAAAGATGCCCTGGTCGCGGTTGTGCTGGAGGACAGCCGCCTGCCAAGGCAGAACAAGGACCAGCTCCTGACCTGCCTCGACCGGCTGTGCGAAGGTGACCTGATGGACCTGCAGGAGGCCTACGTAGGCACTTTCGACCGGGGCCGGGCCACGTCCCTGCTGCTGTTCGAGCATGTCCACGGTGAGTCCCGCGACCGGGGCCAGGCCATGGTCGACCTGATGGAGCAGTACAGCGCCAACGGCCTGGAAATCGATGCCCGGGAGCTGCCGGATTACCTGCCGCTGTTCTTGGAGTACCTGTCCACCCGGCCCTGGGACGAGATCAGGAACTGGCTGGAAGATATCCACCATATCCTCGGCCTGCTCGGTGAGCGGCTGTACCAGCGGGAGAGTGTCTACCACGTGGTGATGGACGCCCTGCTGGTGCTGTCCGGCCGCCAGGCCGACCGTCAGGAGCTGGCCCGGATTGTTGCGTCGGAAGAGCGGGATGACACCCCCGAGGCGCTGGACAGGGTCTGGGAAGAAGAAATGGTGAAGTTCGTGGATGACCAGGGCAGCTCCTGCTCCACCGGTGGCGTGGTTGGCCAGCGTCGCCGGGAACTGGATCAGACCCAGACCATCCACCTGAGTGAGCAGCTGATGACGGATGCCACTCACCGTCAGACAGGGCGCGCGTAAGCGCAGGAGGAGATAACAATGTCCTATCTAAATACACTGCTGTTCGGGGTCTACCCCTACATTGCGCTGGCCGTCCTGTTTATTGGTACATGGGCCCGTTACGACCATGGTCAGTTTACCTGGAAGGCGCATTCCAGCCAGATGCTGAGTAACCGGAACATGGTAGTTGCCAGCGTACTCTTCCACGTGGGCATTCTGGTGATCTTCTTCGGTCACATGGTGGGCCTGCTGGCGCCCAAGTGGGCTTACGGCTGGCTGATCACGCCGGGGCAGAAACAACTGCTGGCGGTGGTGGTGGGTGGCATTGCCGGGGTCATGTGCCTGACTGGCGGTTCCATGCTGGCCTGGCGCCGGCTGACCAACCCACGGGTCAGGGCCAGCAGTACCCTGGCGGATAACCTGGTGATCTGCATTTTGGTGGTACAGGTGGCCCTTGGCCTGCTCACCATTATCCCCACCCTCGGCCACCTGGACGGGGCGCAGATGCTGAAGTTCTCTGCCTGGGCCCAGGGTGTCCTGACCTTTCAGGGCGGCGTGGCGGCCCATGTGGCTGATGCCCACTGGATCTTCAAGGCGCATATTTTCCTGGGCCTGACGATTCTGGTGCTGTTCCCGTTCACCCGTCTGGTCCATATGCTGAGTGTGCCGCTGGAGTATTTCGGCCGCCGGTATCAGGTTGTGCGCAGGCGCGCCTGATTTTCAGCGCTGATGTGCAGGAGAGCCATGGGCCGCCGAGGTTCATGGCTTTTTTTGCGACCGCCGGAATCGCGGGTGACCCTGCTCACGCCGGCTGGTTATGGCGCCGGGCCAGCTCGATGAAGGCCTGAAGATAGCCGGTGTCGTGATCGCTCTCCCGGGTGCCGACAAAAATCTGTTTGGCGACCCCGTGTTGCCCCATGCGTACTGTAGTGAGAGGCAGGCGCTCGCTGTACTCTTCCGCGAGCCAGCGGGGCAGGGCAGCGACACCCCGGCCACTGGCGACCATCTGCAGCATGATGTCGGTGGTTTCGATGGTTTTATGACGCTTGGGTGCTACGGCCGCGGGGGTCAGGAAGTGGGTGTATACGTCCAGCCGGTCGGTCGCCACCGGGTAGGTGAGCAGTACTTCGTTACCCAGGTCCTCCGGACGGGCGTAATCCCCGCCCGCAAGGGAATGATCCCGGGAGATCACCAGAACCTGCTCATAATCGAACACCGGCTCGAACGCCAGCCCTGGCCGGTACAGGGGGTCCGGCGTCACCAGCAGGTCGATCTCATAGTCCAGCAGGGCACCAAGGCCGCCAAACTGGAACTTCTGCTTCACATCCACATCGACGTCCCGCCACTGCGCCAGAAACGGCGACACCACTTTCAGTAGCCACTGATAGCAGGGGTGGCATTCCATCCCGATCCGCAATGACCCTCGCTCGCCGGTCGCAAACTGCCGCAACCGGGCCTCTGCATGTTCCAGTTGCGGAAGCAGGCGGTTGGCGGTGCTGAGCAGGAACTCCCCGGCCTGGGTCAGCCGCAACTGACGTCCTTCGCGCCACCAGAGCGCCGTACCCAGCCCCTGTTCCAGTTTGCGTATGGTATGGCTCAGGGCCGATTGGGTAAGGTGCAGGTGTCTGGCAGCGGCGGTTACCGAGCCACATTGCTCTACCGCGCGGATAACTTCGAGGTGATTGCGATCCAGCATTGATGCATGACCAGAATTAATGGATTCGTGAAAATATACCATTTTTATTCATTCAGATGCGCCCCTATGCTGTCTCATCTTTATGGCATTCATACAAAGGGCGATAAACATGGCATTAATTCATAATCTGGGCTTTCCCCGCATCGGGCCCAGGCGGGAACTGAAATTTGCTCAGGAAGCGTTCTGGAAAGGTCAGAGTACCGAAGCCGAGCTGCTTGCGGTGGCGAAATCGCTACGTGAGGAAAACTGGCAGGCACAGGCGTCGCTGGACCTGGTGCCGGTGGGTGATTTCTCCCTGTACGATCAGGTGCTGGACATGAGCTTCACCCTGGGCAACCTTCCAGCCCGGGTCGAAGGGCTCAAAGGTAGTGAGCTGGACAGCTATTTCCGGGTGGCCCGGGGCCGCTCCGCACAGGACAGTGACTGCAGTTGTGTCCATGCTGGCGAGATGACCAAGTGGTTCGATACCAACTACCACTACATTGTTCCGGAAGTTACATCGACGACGACCTTCTCCCTGAACGCTGAGCGCATTCTGGGGCAGCTGGCGGAGGCCCAGGCATTGGGTGTTAACGCCAAACCCGTCATTATCGGTCCCGTCACCTACCTGTGGCTGAGCAAGGAAAAGGACGGCTCAAACCGTCTGGACCTGTTACCCGCGCTGCTGCCGGTGTACAGCCAACTGCTGGAACAACTGGCCGACGCCGGCGCTGAATGGGTGCAGGTGGACGAACCCGCCCTGGTCACCGAGCTGGATGCGGACTGGAAACACGCGTTCGAAACCGCCTACCACACCCTGAAGGCCAGCCGCCCGAAACTGCTGCTGGC
>CAYMQO010000282.1:0-3532 GCA_964392405.1 uncultured Marinobacter sp. | reverse complement strand
CGGTATTACTGGAGAGCGTGGCCCAGCAGGTAGTGCGGGCCTCGGGGCTGGCGGAACGGTTGTGGGTTCAATGGCAAGAGGATAGCTAAGAAAGCGCGTGCCAGACTCACCTGCCTTTTCGTAGATGCTCCCGCTTTTGATACTCGTCTTGCCAAACCTGATCAAAGTGACTCCTGAGCTTTTCCAGGGCCTTTGATCGATAGCCCCAAAGCCCCAGTACGCCGAAAACCAGACCCAAGGCTCCGCCAGCGTAGACATCTTCGAGACCATCAAAATACGACCATATTAAAGTGATTGACGTTATCAGGATACAGGATAGCAATAGCACGGACATATACGTCAGCGGCCATTTCTCGCCTCTGGTCAACCTAAAGTTCGGATGAACGATGCCAAACACCCCAATAATGAATATCACCACAATCAGCTTCGCCAAAAGGTCACTATTTAGTTGCCGCCCAAAAACCAAAATCACTAGAGCCAGTGCTGACACAAGCGAAATGATGGAGCAAACGATCGATAGAATAAACCTGATACTTCCCGGCGGAATAAGCGTCCGAAGCATCCCCTGCTCATCAAAACGCATCAATCGTATTCCCTGTGTATTCCAATCATCACTTGCGACAGTACACCAGAAGTAGCGCTGCCCGTCAGCGACAGCATTCCTGACAGTGACTCTTTGATTTTCACAAGGGCAGCTCGGGAGATATCTGTACCACTGTACCACTTGGGCAACAGACCATGCCTTTGTGCGTGCTTTCTCATTTTTGCCGAAATTCCAGGCTGACTCATCTCAATCAACTCTTCCGTGAGACGCTTTCGCTGATGACGGTTAAGTCTCTTATAGAGAATATCTCTCAAAGAATGCTGCTGTGCCCGTAACCTCATCACTAGTTTTACTGTAATCGCTGGTCTACACCGGCATCACCCGCGCCCGAAGCTGGTTCAGCCTGATTGCCGGCGATGAATCGGTACTGCTGGAAAGCAGTGGCCCAGCGGGTAGCGCGGGCGTCGGGGCTGGCGGAGCGGTTGTGGGGGAGCATCGCACCGAGCGACATCCAGCCGTAGCCCCTTTATACTCCACCACTTTCCAGACAGATAATAACCCACAAGACCAACCATTCAGGAGAACCAACATGACCATCCGACTAAATGACCAGGTAGCTATCGTCACCGGTGCCGGCGGCGGACTGGGGCGTTGCCATGCACTGGCATTGGCGGCCCGGGGGGCGAAGGTCGTTGTTAATGACCTGGGCGCAGAGCCCGCAGAGGCGGTTGCAGAAGAAATCCGCGCCGCCGGAGGCGAGGCCATCAGCCATGCGTGTTCAGTGTCGGACTACGACGCGGTTGAGGCCATGGTCAGCAAGGTGATGGACCGGTGGGGCCGGGTGGATATCCTGGTGAACAACGCCGGTATCCTGCGGGACAAGACGTTCGCCAAAATGGAGCTGGATGATTTCCGAACAGTGGTGGATGTGCACCTGATGGGCTCCGTGAACTGCACCAAGGCCGTGTGGGAGATCATGCGCAATCAGCAGTACGGGCGTATCGTGATGACCACGTCGTCTTCCGGCCTGTTCGGCAACTTCGGCCAGTCCAACTACGGCGCTGCCAAGCTGGCGCTGGTAGGCCTGATGCAGACCCTGAGCCTGGAAGGCCACAAATACAACATCCGCGTGAATTCGCTGGCGCCGACTGCAGCGACCCAGATGACCGAAGGCCTGATGCCGCCGGAAGTACTGGAGAAGCTGAAGCCGGAAACCGTCTCTCCGGGTGTGGTATTCCTGTGCTCCGAAGACGCGCCGACCCGTACCATTCTGGCTGCGGGCGCGGGCTCGTTCGAGACCGCCCACATCACCCTGACCCGGGGTGTCTATATCGGTGATGATGAAGACGCAGCCGATCAGATCGCGGCACGCTTCGCGGAAATCTCCGACCGCAGCGACGACCAGGTACCGGGCATGGGCAGCGCCCAGGGCCAGCAGGAAATCAGCAACCTGATCGCCAGCCAGAAAAACGGCTGAGTCTGCTGACGAGCTACTGGTCAAAGGCCGCCGCCTTCCGGCCAGTAGCTTCCGTCTGACCGCGCTGGAAAACTCTCTCGCTTTCTTCCATCCCGGGGCCGTAATTACCGGACAATAGCCCGGGGCTGGTGCTGTGTGACATTGCAAGGCAATAATAAAATCATGAGCCAGGATCCGCATTCACCCCCGATGACCCCATCCGCACGGGAGCTTCAGCCATTTCCCCATCCGCCCCGGCTGCCGCTGCTGGGTAATCTGTTGCAGATCCCCAGGGAGCAGATGGCCCAGTACTTTACGGAAGTCTCCCGGGATTTTGACGGGGTGTTTGAGATGGACTTTGCCGGTGTACGGATCCCGTTTGCGTTCTCCGCCGACCTGGTGGAAGAGCTATGCGATGAGACCCGCTTTCGCAAGGTAATCCGGCCACCGCTGTCACTGTTGCGGGACATCGTGGGAGACGGCCTGTTTACCGCCAAGAGCGAAGAAGCACCCTGGGGAATGGCCCACCGGATTCTGATGCCGGCGTTCAGCCAACGGGCCATGCGCGGCTACTTCGAGGCCATGCGGGACGTGGCGGAGCAGCTCTGCGATCACTGGTCGAATCATCAGGGGGCAGACCTTCTGGTGGCCGATGACATGACCCGGCTGACCCTGGACACCATCTCCCTGGCCGGCTTCGGCTATCGGTTCAATTCGTTCAGGGCGGCGGAGCTGCATCCGTTTCTCGGCGCCATGGTACGGGTGCTCGCTGCAAACATGGCCAAGCTCACCCAGATGCCCATGCTGGAACGTTTCCGTAAGGATCCGCCCTCATACCTGGCGGATATCGACACCATGAACGAGCTGGTGGACGACGTCATCCGCCGGCGCCGGGAACAGCCGACGGACGGCAACGACCTGCTCAACCTGATGCTGACCGCAAAAGATCCGGAAACCGGGGCCGCCCTGGATGACCTCAACATTCGCCATCAGGTGCTCACGTTTCTGGTGGCAGGTCATGAAACCACCAGCGGATTACTAACCTTCACCCTCTATTTTCTGCTGCGTCATCCCCACGTGCTGGCCCAGGCTTACGGAGAAGTGGACCGGGTGCTGCCCGGCGACACGATTCCTGAATACCGGCACATGGCGCAACTGGATGTTATTGAGCGCACACTGAAAGAAACCCTTCGCATGTGGCCCACCGCGCCGGCTTTTATGGTGGCGCCCTACCAGGACGAAGTGATCGGTGGCAAATATCACCTGCCCAGGAATCAGGGCATATCCATCCATTTACCGGCCTTGCACCGGGACCCGAAGGTCTGGGAAAACCCGGATGTCTTCGATATCGACCGCTTCCTGCCCGAAAACGAAGCGAAAATTCATCCCCACGGCTACAAACCCTTCGGCAACGGCCAGCGGGCGTGTATCGGGCGACAGTTTGCCCTGACCGAAGCCAAGCTGGCGTTGGCGATAATCCTGCAGCGCTTTGCTCTGTATGATGCCCACGACTACCAGTTGAAGATCAAGGA
>CAYMQO010000281.1:0-3569 GCA_964392405.1 uncultured Marinobacter sp. | reverse complement strand
GCAGGTATCTGGAACCGACAGGGCGAACTGATCGCCATCAGTCGCCAGACCGTTACCATCTTCGGGTAAGTGCCAATCCTGTCCGGTCAGGCCGCAAGGCTTGGCCGGCAGGCATCAATGATCACCCGGGCAAAGCTGTCAGCGGCGTCTTCCTGCAGGAAGTGGCCACCCGAAAGCGTGATATGAGGCTGGCCCAGCGCCCCGGGGATCTTCCGCTGCAGCGCAAGGTGCCCACCCCGGGTGCCCGGGTCTGCATTACTGAAGCAGGTGATAAAGGGCTTCTGCCAACTTTCCAGAAACCGCCATAGGCGCTGTCGGTTCAGTTCCCGATGGGATTCAGCGAGGGTTCCGGCGAAAGACCTTGCGCCTGCCTTGTACTGGTCATTGGGAAAGGGGGCGTCATAGGCGCTGCGTTCTGCCCGGGCCAACAGACGGGTGGTCCCCAGCTGAATCAGTTGCGGGACCGGGAACCAGGGGCTGTAGCGGGCGAACAGTTGCCACATGCCATGAGCCGGTGCACCACTGTCATCCTCGTCTGGGATGACCGCGTTGGCGGCGATAATGCGGCTGAACCGCTCCGGGTGACGCATCACCAGCGCCAGTGCCAGCATGGACGTGCGGTTCTGACAGACCAGCGTTACATTGCGCAGGTTCAGGTCCAGTAGCCAGCGCTCAAGCCAGTTCAGGTGATTACTGAACGAGTAGTCCTGCTGGTCGGCGGGCTTGTCGGATTTGCCAAAGCCAATAAGATCCGGCGCCAGCACGCGCAGCCCGGCCTCTGACACCAGCGGGATCATATGACGGTAAAGATAGGACCAGCCGTGCTCTCCGTGAAGCAGTACCACCGGCGCGCCGTCGGCCGGGCCCTGGTCCACGTAGTGGAGGCGAAGCGGTGACTCAACGCCAACGTTGAGATAGCACGGCGGGAAAGGAAAATCCGGCAGATCCCGGAAGCGGGACTCGTCGGTTCTTAGAATACGCATACCATCGACTGCTCTGGCTGATTGCAAGCGTGTCCGGAGGACCTGAAGAGCATCAGCTTAGAGCAGGTGGTAACTTCTTGTGTGGGATTTACGTAACAGAGCGTTATTAAATTGAATCAGAGAGCGACGCAGCTCTCCTCTTGCTGTTGTTCTGCGGCACGCATGGCCTCGTCGCAGCAGTTTACGGCGCCACAATCGTCCGCTGAGCAGAGGCCGATGGTGCGACAGGGCAGGTCATAGCGGTCGTCGCCTTCGTTGGCGAAGATCCGCTTGGCAGAGAGGGTGGACTGACAGTGACCGCACAGAAATGTGGTGTTGGTGCTATTTTCAGCCAGTTGTGCAACGTAGACTTCATGAGAATGATGCATGGATTGCTCCTTGTTCTTGGTTTCCTTGCTGGTATCGGATCCAGTGGCAGATAATCAGGCCAAGGGCATACCCGTTATACCATAGGGTCGCTTTGTTTCAATTAAAGTGCTTTTCCTGACGATTTGTACATCAGCGTCATTAACGCTGGTTCATGTCCAGCGGCAGCGGGCCGGGGTCAGGTTTCTGGCGGGGCGGGGCGGCGGTTGGAACGTTTGTCTTCCCAGCTCAGGTCCCGTGGATCGTACCAGCCCAGATCCTTGCGAACCTGGTTACGAGTCCGGGACGACAGGGTCTCCCAGACAGCTTCGAACGCCTCCACTGCCCGCTCGCGCTGACGTTTTTGCCGGCTGCGCAGGCGGCCGATCAGGTAGGGTAACCGCAGAGCTTCACCCAACTGCCCGGGAACCACGACTTCCTGCCCCATCACCTTCCGGCGATGGGTGCGTCTGGCCAGCACGTCGGCAAGTGCTTCGGCGGCCTGTAACGCAGTTTCTTCATTGAAGTCGTCGCCTGTCACTACTATGACCTTAAAAGTCGCTCCGGGTTCCCGGTAGTGGGTAATTCGGGTTATTGAGGTAACCCGTTCAAAACTCCGCAACGGATCTTTGTCAGTCGTACCCCAACCAATTACTATACCCTGCCGGAGGCGGAACTGGCCATTTTAGGCACTGACAGCCTCGTCGTTGATTGAAAGGAACCCTATCCGATGAAGTATGAAAGCCTGGAACGCTGGACGTTTCTGGGGAGCCTGTTGCTGGTTTCTCTGGCCTTCCTGTTTCTGCTCAAGCCGTTTTTCGGCCCGATTTTCTGGGCGGTGGCCATCGCGCTGATCTTTTACCCGGTTCGCCAACGGATTTCAGCCCGTATTGGTGAACGGCCCAACCTGGTTGCGTCCATCACCCTGCTGATCTGCATGGTCATTGTGATTATCCCGGTGGTTGTTTTGGTGTCTTCCCTTGTTTCGGAAGGGATGAGTATCTACCAGCGTATTCAGGACGGCGAGCTGCGACCCGGGGAATACCTGGACCAGGTGAACCGGTCGTTCCCGGCGATTGAGGGATTTCTGAACCGTTTCGATCTCAGTTTTTCCGAGTTGCGGGATCGGCTGGTCACGGCGGTGGCCGGTGCCGGTCAGTTCCTTGCCAAGCAGGTTCTCGGCTTTGGACAGAACACGTTTCAGTTTCTCCTGAACCTGGCACTGATGACCTACTTGGCGTTTTTCCTGCTACGGGACGGCACTCGCCTGGTGGAGTTGCTGGTTCAGGCCTTGCCCCTGGGGGATGAGCGGGAGCGGCTGATCTTCAGGAAGTTTGCCGAGGTGACCCGCGCTACGGTTAAGGGCAACCTGCTGATCGCCATTATCCAGGGTGCGCTTGGGGCGTTGATCTTCTGGATCCTGGGACTTACCGGCGCCATTTTGTGGGGTGTCGTGATGGCGATTTTCTCGCTCCTGCCGGCCATTGGCGCTGCCGTGGTCTGGGTGCCCGCCGCCATTTACCTCGCCGCCGTGGGTGATTATGTGCCGGCGATTATCCTGACTGCGTTTGGGGCAATCGTGATCGGACTGGCTGATAACCTCCTGCGCCCGATTCTGGTGGGCCGGGATACCAAGCTGCCGGACTATATCGTGTTGCTGTCCACGCTCGGCGGTCTGGTGATGTTCGGTATTAACGGGTTTGTGATGGGGCCGCTGGTTGCTGCCCTGTTTATGGCGTTCTGGGGAATATTTATCCGCGAGTTCAATGAGGAAGAGCCCGTGCCGCCGCGGGCCCCGGACTAACGCCCCTTGCGGGGTCTGCGATGAAAGACCGGGCGCCCACTGATACCAGCAGAACTGGCGCAGGTGGGCGTCCGGATAGCGCTTAATCAGTCGAGTTTGGAAAGATCCCGTACCGCACCCTTGTCCGCACTGGTTGCCAGTAAGGCATAGGCTTTGAGGGCCGCAGAGACTTTTCGCTCCCGGAGTTCCGCCGGTTTCCAGCCCTTGGCGTCCCGTTCTTCCCGACGCCGGTCCAGTTCGTGCTGGTCGATCTCCACGTTAATCGTACGAGCCGGAATATCGATCCGGATCATGTCGCCATCTTCGATCAGTCCGATCGCACCACCGGCTGCTGCTTCTGGTGATGCGTGGCCAATGGACAGTCCGGACGTACCGCCGGAGAAACGGCCATCCGTCAGCAGCGCGCACTTCTCACCAAGGCCCTTGGACTTGAGGTA
>CAYMQO010000280.1:0-3576 GCA_964392405.1 uncultured Marinobacter sp. | reverse complement strand
TGGGCGCGAAACACGGCGAGGTCCCGGGCCGAGTACCGGAAGCCCTCCCCCTGTTTATAGGAGCTGTCGTGCTCCTCATCCACCACGATGGCTTGCAGGTCGGTAAAGGGCAGCAAAACCGCCGAACGCGTACCGATAAGAATAACCGGCTCGCCATCACGAACCCGTCGCCAGGTCCGGAGTCGTTCACGGTCGTTCAGGGCAGAGTGCCAGACCGCAATCCGGTCCCCCAGGTGATTGCGAAAACGGGCGACGGTTTGCGGCGTCAGGTTGATTTCCGGCACCAGCACCAGTGCCTGCCCGGTTGTGCCCAGTTCCCGGTGAAGGTAATGCAGGTAGAGTTCGGTCTTGCCGCTGCCGGTTATGCCGTACAGCAGGCTGGCGGAGAATCCGTGCCGGCTCGGGAACTGCCGTGCTGCTTCCTGCTGGGCGTCGGTCAGGACCGGAGTGGTCGGGGCCGCGGTGACGCCGGACAGCATGGGGTCCGGGGGTGCGACTGGATGGATAAGCTCTCGCTCGGCGAGCCCGTTAAGTTGCGGTCGGGAGAATCCTGCTTCCTTTATACGTTCCCAGGACACGCCGTCGGCAGTACTGCTGATCAGCTGGAACAGCTGCTGCTGACGGTGAGCCTTGGCGGGTATAAGCCCGGCATCGGCCCCGGGTGTGACAGCCCACCACTGTTCGGCGGCTGTGGCCTCTGTGGTCCGGCCTTTACGCAGGGCCGGGGGCAGGGCCATAAACAGGCATTCACCCAGGGGGTGGTGATAATAGCTCGCTGCCCAGGTCAGCAGAGCCAGCGTCTCTTCGGGCAGTGCCGGCCAGTTTTCCAGCACGCCGGCTACCGGTTTGAGGGAGATCCCCTCCGGGGGTGTAACATCGGTTTCCACCACCAGCCCGATCGCCCGGTACTGGCCAAAAGGCACGCTGACGCGCTGGCCGGGCTGGACAGAAAGGGAGTCCGGTACGACATAGTCGAACAGGCGCCGGATAGGTCGATTCAGGGCAACGCGGACGATCTGGCTCACGAAGGCTCCGGGGCCGTGCGGGACACGTGTTTCGGGTGTTGCGTATCTTGCGCAAGGCGGTCTTTACACGTAAGATGCGCGGTCTGATTCGGGCGGGGTTGATTGTGCCCTGTCTTTCCAATGGATTCAAACATGCGGTGCCTGGCGCCAGGGTATAGATAAGTCGTTATATAACGCGCTTTTACCAGTGACCAGGTGGCGGCATGACCGGAAGAGGTTCGCCATGAAAGAAGGTATTCACCCCAAGTATAACGAGATTACCGCTGTGTGCAGTTGCGGTAACTCCTTCAAGACCCGGTCCACTAACGGCCAGGATCTTCAGCTGGACGTGTGCTCCCAGTGCCACCCGTTCTATACCGGCAAGCAGAAGGTGATGGACACCGCTGGTCGTATCGACCGCTTCCAGAAGCGCTTCGGCGGCCGTATCGGTGGCAAGAAAGACTGATTTCCTGCGCCCTGGCGACAGATCTGAAGTTGTGAAAGCACCCTGCGGGGTGCTTTTTTTTGCGTCGAATTCAGGGCCAGTACGGAGTACTACGTATATAGGGCCTTGTTTGGGGTCAGTGTTCGGTCCATAATGTCGCGCTACATTTGCGGAGGCGCCCCACGGATGTCAATCGCGAATGGTGGAAACGTCCTCTTTTAAACGTGACAAACGGAACAGTGGCAATGTCTCAAGATCTGAAAGAAGCAGCCCTTGAATATCACGCCCAGCCGCGGCCGGGTAAGCTGAGTGTCGAAATCACCAAGCCGACCCAGACCTCCCGCGATCTTTCTCTGGCGTACAGCCCCGGGGTTGCGGAACCGGTCCGCGAGATCGCAAAGGACCCCGAGAATGCATACAAGTACACTGCCAAAGGTAACCTGGTAGCCGTGATTTCTGACGGCACAGCCATCCTTGGCCTTGGCAATCTCGGCCCGCTGGCCAGCAAGCCAGTCATGGAAGGTAAAGGTGTTCTGTTCAAGCGCTTTGCCGGCGTCGATGTGTTCGATATTGAAGTGAACTCTGAGAGCCCGCAGGCATTTATTGAAACCGTTGAGCGTATCGCCGATACCTTCGGCGGCATCAACCTGGAAGACATCAAGGCTCCCGAGTGCTTTGAAATCGAGCGTGCGCTGATCGAGCGCTGTGACGTGCCCGTTTTCCATGACGACCAGCACGGCACCGCGATTGTGACAGCGGCCGGCATGATCAACGCGCTGGAGCTGCAGGGCAAGAAAATTGAAGAGGCGACCGTGGTGTGCCTCGGCGCCGGTGCGGCGGCGATTGCCTGCATGAAGCTGCTGGTGAGCTGCGGCATTCGTTCAGAAAACATCTACATGCTGGACCGTAAGGGTGTCATCCATTCCGGTCGTGATGACCTGAACCAGTACAAGGCCATGTTCGCCAACGACACGGACAAGCGTACGCTGGATGATGCGATCGACGGCGCTGACGTTTTCCTGGGCCTGTCCGGTCCGGACCTGTTCTCGGTTGAGCAGCTGAACAAGATGGCTCCGAACCCGATCGTGTTCGCGTGCTCCAACCCCGATCCGGAAATCAAGCCGGAGCTGGTCATGGAAGCCCGTAACGACGTGATTATGGCGACCGGTCGCTCCGACTACCCAAACCAGGTGAATAACGTACTGGGCTTCCCGTTCATCTTCCGGGGTGCGCTGGACGTTCGTGCGAGCCAGATCAACGAAGAGATGAAGGTGGCAGCGGTTCACGCCATCCGTGAGCTGGCGAAGGAGCCGGTTCCGCAGGAAATCTGCGAAGCCTACGGTGTCGACAAGTTCGAGTTCGGCAAGGAGTACATCATTCCCAAGCCGATGGACGTACGTCTGCTGGAAGTTGTGCCGGCTGCTGTGGCTCGCGCGGCGGTTGATTCCGGTGTTGCCCGTAAGGGTTATCCGGAGCACTACCCGCTCAAGACCATGGATGATATTCGCTAAGCCAGTCTGGCGAGTTCAGAAAACCGACGGTTCATACCGTCGGTTTTTTTGTGCCTGTAATCCGGGTTTGAAGAGTGGGGGAAGAGCGGGGTCGGGCAGTCGGCTGGCGGGTTTCCTGCCAGCCGACGTAATGATCAGAACAGGTTGCGTGGAAGGTTGGCGTCACCGCCGCCGCTCAGACCGTTGCTGGCCCTTTGTTCCGGTACATTGTCAGCACGGAAGATTTCGGCGATGGCATTGTCCTGCTCCGGCGCCGCCCGATCACCAGTGCGGGGATCAATTCGTACCTGAACGATGCCGCTGGGTCTGGGCATCTCGGAGTCGGGGGTGCCTGCCAGCGCCTCTTTCATGTAGTTCATCCAGATAGGCAGTGCTGCGGTGCTGCCAAATTCCCGGAAGCCCAGTGTTGCCGGCTGGTCGAAGCCGACCCAGGTGGTGGTGGCAACTTCATGGTTGAAGCCGGCAAACCAGGCATCCTTCTGTTCGTTAGTGGTGCCTGTCTTGCCCGCCAGATCCGTGCGCCCGAGCGACCGGGCCTTGGCGCCGGTACCGCGGTTGATAACGTCTTTCAGCATGGAGTGCAGCAGATAGACAGACTGCTCATCCACCAGACGCT
>CAYMQO010000279.1:0-3580 GCA_964392405.1 uncultured Marinobacter sp. | reverse complement strand
GGTGGTGGGGTACAGGAGGGGTAAGCTTTTCTTCCGGCAAAATTTAAACTCGCTTCGCTCAGACAGATTTTACCTACAGAAAATCTTACCCCACCTATACCCCGCGAACACTCTGCTAGTCGCTGTTAAAAACAAATCTGGTTTTTATTCAAAGCGGCCGAACGTGTCTACCTCGACCTAACCTCTGCCTTACCGTTATCTTTTTCGTTCCATTTTTCTTTTTCTAAAAAGGCCTACCAGTAGTAAGGGGAGGACGAGGATGTGGGGGGTGCTTTTTCGGAGGTAAAATCTGTCTGAGCGAAGCGAGTTTAAATTTTGCCGGAGAAAAAGCACCCCCCGCAGCCTTGGCCACTTCACCCATCTAAAGGCCCGCACCAAAATCCGAAAAAACCAAAACAACTCACCCCCGAGCCAAATCCAGAATAGCCCGCATATCCCGAACCGCCTCCTTCAACCCGGTAAACACCGCCCGGGCAATAATCGCATGCCCAATATTCAACTCATTAATCCCAGGAATCGCAGCCACCGCCAGAGTATTGTGATAATTCAACCCATGCCCCGCATTAACGATCAACCCCTTACGACGGGCATACTCCACCGCCTGACGGATCGCTTCCAGCCGCCGCGCCTGCTCATCCGGCGTCTCTGCCTCCGCGTACTCACCGGTATGTAACTCAATAGCCGGCGCACCACAGCGAACCGCCGCATCAATCTGAACCGGATCCGGATCGATAAACAGGGACACCTCTGCCCCAAAGCGAGCCATACGCTCGCAGGCACGGGCAATTTTCACCTCATTGCCCTCCACATCCAGCCCGCCTTCCGTCGTCAGCTCCTCCCGCTTCTCGGGTACCAGACAGATACACTCCGGGCGAACCTTTTCGGCAAAAGTGAGCATGGCGTCAGTCACCGCCATCTCCAGGTTCATCGGCGTATTCAACGTCTCGCGCATTACCAGCACGTCCCGGTCCTGAATGTGCCGGCGATCTTCCCGTGGATGGATAGTGATGCCATCAGCGCCCGCCTCTTCCGCCACCATGGCGGCCTGAACCGGATCCGGGAAACGTGTTCCCCGGGCCTGTCTCAGGGTTGCCACATGGTCGACGTTTACTCCGAGCAACACACGGTCTTTCATGATTGCCTTCCTTTGTTAAGTGAATCGGGGGATGCGGACTTCGACAGGGAACGCCCCGCAAACAATGCGCGGCTGTTCAGCGGCCTGCCCTGAAGCAGAAAGTCTGTCAGGGCCCGCATGACCTGCTTCGCAACGCGGCGGGCGGCGGCGCTGTGGAAGTCACCGGCGCCCAGGGCCAGCAAGGCGTCGCCCGGTAAGCCCTGAACCTGGCCATGATCTGGTGCCTGGGCCAGTATGCCCTGCTGGGGATCGTAACTGTAGCGCTGACCGGCCTGTACCACCTGGCCCAGATCGGATACACGATCCCAGGCAAAGCCGTAACCGAGGCTTTCCGCCAGGGACATCTCAAACTGCCGCAGTACAGGTTCCACATCACCCTGAGCCGATGCCAGCTGATCCAGCGCATGAATATACGAGGCAAACAGTTCCGGGGCCGGGTCGAAGGGTGAAAGCAGCTTCTGGAGCAATTCGTTGAGGTAGAACCCGCTGTACAGCGCGGGGCCCTGACCAAGCCGGACCCCGGGCCGGGTATCCGCATGGGTCAGTGTTTTCAGCTCACTGCGCCCGGTCCAGTCTACCATTAATGGCTGAAAAGGTTGGAGCTGGGCCTTGAGGGCGCTTTTGGCACTGCTGGCGCCCCGGGCTACCACACCCACCTTGCCGTGATTAAGGGTCAGCAGATCGACCAGCAGGCTGGTCTCCCGGAAGGGGCGCCGGTGCAGCACATAGGCGGGTTCCTGATGTACCGGCTGTGCCACGGAAGCCTCAGCTATCGTGCATGCCCAGGCTCTTCAGTGCCCGGTCGCTGTCGGCCCAGCCTCGCTTCACTTTGACCCAGAGCCTCAGCATGACCTTGCCGTCAAACATCCGCTCCATGTCCTTGCGGGCTTCCTGGCCGATGCTTCGCAGGCGCTCGCCCTTATCGCCGATAACGATTTTCTTCTGGCCCTCACGCTCGACGAGAATCAGCGCGGAAATATGGAGGGTTTTACCGTCGTGGCGGAATTCCTCGATTTCTACCGCCACGGAATACGGCAGCTCAGCTCCCAACTGGCGGGTGATCTTCTCACGCACCATCTCAGCGGCTACGAAGCGCTCGCTGCGGTCGGTGATCTGGTCTTCCGGATAGAAGTGCACGCTTTGGGGCAACATCCGTGAAACCGCTTCTTCCAACGGTTCCAGGTTCTGGTCTTTCAGGGCCGAGAGCGGAATAATTTCGGCAAAGTCACGCCTGGACGCCAGGTCTTCCAGCGCCGGCAACAGGGTTTCCCGCTTCTCAAGCTTGTCCACCTTATTAACGACCAGAATCACCGGACAGGTCAGGTGGGTCAGCTTTTCCAGCACCAGCTCGTCGGCCGGGGTCCAGTAATGGCGGTCCACCACGAACACCACCACATCCACATGCTTGAGAGCAGCGGAGGCTGCCCGGTTCATATAGCGGTTCAGGGCACGGGGCTCTTCCTCGTGCATACCCGGTGTGTCCACATAGATGGCCTGCACCGGCCCTTCGGTTTTGATGCCCAGAATCTGATGACGGGTGGTCTGAGGCTTGCGGGAGGTGATGCTCAGCTTCTGACCAAGAATATGGTTCAGCAGCGTGGACTTGCCCACGTTCGGACGACCAACGATGGCGATAAAGCCGCAGCGGCTGTCCGGATTATCCGGGCGGGTAATCTCATTCATCAGTTGGTCTCCACACCCAGTTGCCGCAGGGCAGCCCGGGCTGCCTGCTGTTCGGCGATGCGCCGGCTGCTGCCGACGCCGGAGGTCTTCCGATCCAGGGAGGACAAGGCACAGGACACGTGGAAGGTCTGGGCATGGGCCTCGCCTTCCACGGAGATCACTTCATATTGCGGTAACGGGAAATGCCGGGACTGCAGGTATTCCTGCAACCGGGTTTTGGGGTCTTTCTGGGTGTCCTGGATATCCAGCTGGTCCAGCCGTTTATCGAACCAGCGCAAGACCTGCTCGCGGCAGGTCTGGAAGCTGCTGTCCAGGTAGATGGCCCCGATAATGGACTCCACGGTATCCGCCAGAATGGAGTCCCGCCGGAAACCGCCGCTTTTCATCTCCCCCGACCCGAGCCGGAGATACTGGCCAAGCTCGAACTCCCGTCCGATTTCCGCCAGCGTCACGCCTTTCACCAACCGTGCCCGCAGACGGCTGAGCTGCCCTTCCCGGGCGCGCTCGAAGTGGTGGTACAGGTGCTCGGCAATGATCATGTTAACCAGTGAGTCGCCAAGGAATTCCAGCCGCTCATTGTTCTGGTTACCAAAACTGCGATGGGTCAGCGCCAGTAGCAACAGTTCCGGATCCTGGAACTGGTAGCCGAGGCGGCCCTGTAATCTGCTCAGGTCGGGTTGGCGCGTCACGATCCCTTCAGCTCGTAGAAATGACTGAAACTCATCACCGCATCCACGTTGGAAACCACGGAGGTACGGACTT
>CAYMQO010000278.1:0-3594 GCA_964392405.1 uncultured Marinobacter sp. | reverse complement strand
GGCCGATCCATCAGCCAGTTTGAAGGGGTTCAGGAGGCGCTGGAACCCATCGCCGGCTATACCTACATGATGGACGCCGCCCGATTGCTGACGGCGGGCATGCTGGACCGGGGCGTAAGGCCGGCGGTACCGTCTGCCGTTTTGAAGTACCGCAACACGGATCTGATGCGGGAAGTGATCAATCACGCCATGGATGTGGTCGCCGGCCGCGGCGTCATTACCGGTCCGCGGAACTTCCTGGCCCGGGCCTATCAGGCCGTGCCCATTGGCATCACCGTCGAAGGCGCGAATATCCTGACCCGCAGCCTGATGGTGTTCGGCCAGGGCGCCATTCGCTGTCATCCGTTTATTGTCGATGAGATTGCCGCCGCCAGTATGAGCGACGAGCGGGCAGCGGTTCGCAGGTTCGACCGCATCTTTTACCGTCACATCGCCCACACAACCCGGAACGCCCTGCGGGCGCTGGTACTGGGGCTGACCCACGGCATGGCCGAACCGGCTCCCCGGGAAGGCCAGATCGGCATGTATTACCGCCAGCTGGCCCGGTTCTCCGCCGGCTTCGCGTTAATGACCGATATCACCCTGCTGACGGTGGGTGGCGGGCTCAAGGCCCGGCAGCGCCTGTCGGGGCGCATGGCAGACTGCCTGGTGCAGCTGTATTACGCATCAGCAGTGATCAAGCAGTGGCATGAGGAAGGCTATCCGGAAGATCAGCGGCCACTGGTGGAATGGTCGCTGGAAACCTGTCTGAAAGCGTTCCAGTCCTCTATGCGGCAGGCCATCATCAACTTCCCGGTGCCGGCCCTGCGCTGGCCCCTGCGGATATTGATCTTTCCCCTCGGCGCCACCGGCATTAACGGTCCGGATGACCGCCTCGGTGCCACCGTCGCCGCCAGCATTGTCCGTGATACGCCGCTGCGCCAGCGCATCAGCCGTGGCGCCTATATCAACGACAAGCCGGACGACGCCCTGGGCCGGGTGCTCAACGCCTATCGGCTGGCCAATGAAACGGCCGAGCTGCGATCCCGCCTGCACGAAGGCATTCGCAGCCGCGACCCGGATCAGCTCGGCGGTATCGACATGTTGCTGGGCCATCAACGCAAGGAGCTGGTGGACTGGGCGTGCGAACAGGGCATTATCCGGAACGAAGAATGCGACCGCCTGCTGGAAGCCCTCACCGCGCTCTACGACGTGATTCGCGTGGATGCCTTTGATGCCGACGGCCTCAAGGCCCTGTCCCGCTGTGCCAAAGGCAAGCGCACGGTGGTCGAGCGGCCGGCGGATAACAGCCAGGTGACCGAATCCGTAGTGCCCGAGCCACCTGTGCCTGCCGAGGAACGGCCCGCGGGTAGGGACCGCCGGCCGGACGAGCCCGCCAGCGACGCCTGATCAGACGTGGGTCAGGGCGTGCCGGCGCCCTGGCCGGTCCAGATGGGGAACGTTGTTGAAGCTGAGCACCCGACGGGCGCTCCGGCCTACGATGACTTCGCAGAACCCGGTGTTGCGGAACTGGAAGTTGAAGTGAATGGCGCCTTTCTGCGGCCCTTCAATCAGCCGGGTCAGGGCGCTGCCGATGACGCCGCCGGAAGTCACCACCAGGATCGACTCGTCCCGCCCGGCACCTTCACAGGCGTGACTGATGGCGTCTTCAATACGCTGGCCAAAATCACCCCAGGTTTCGGTGACGTCGGTCAGCCGGTCGTCGATCCAGGCTTCGTACGCGGAGCGAAAGGTACGCCAGTAATCCTTGAAATCCCGCTTCTGGTGCAGGTGCTGGTCGCCCTGGCCAGTAAACGCCCGGTACATCATCTCACCGTCGTATTCGTTCAGCCCCGGGTGGGTGGACACCTCAGCGCCGGTCTTGGCCATGCCTTCGAAAATACCGCTGGCGGTTTCCTGCTGGCGCCGGAGATCACCGGCCACCACGCGGTGGAAATCGATTTCGCGCTCAGCGAAATATTCGCCCAGCCAGCGCGCCTGCTGCCAGCCGAGCTCGGAGAGCCGATCGTAGTCGGCCTCACCAAAGGAAGCCTGTCCGTGTCGGACGAGAAAGAGTTTTGCCATGAATTCGTTACTGCCTTTCTTGGACTGGGAACATCACATCCTGCCTCAGCCACCGGAGATTGACCAGTGGCGCCGCTACAGATGGCTGGCCAGCTGCCAGCCGATAAAGCCCAGGGTGCCGCCGGTAATCAGCAGCGCCAGCACCGCCAGAATGCCGTCCCGGGCGATCATGGCCAGGCCGAAAGCCAGTAGTGCAAGCCCGCCGCCGTTGCCACTGAATGGCACGAATTCCATCACCGGCAGCGCCAGTGCAACCACCAGGCAGGCCAGCGCCAACAGCAGGTTACCGCCGCGGGTCATCACCCAGGTCAGCCGCGGCGCGGTATGGCGATCCACAAACCGGGCCGGCTTCATCATCCACGCCAGGGCCTTGTGCAGCCTGTGCCGTGACACCTGACGCCGGCTCAGCCAGCCCGGCAGCCAGATATAGTCCCGCCGGAACGGCTGCTGGCCGACGGTGAGAACGACCAGCACCCCCATCAACGTCGGTACCCCAGGCAGATCGCCGATCACCGGCGCAAGCACGATCAACCCGGCGACAACCGCCACCGGTCCGAAACTCCGGGTACCGGCAGCATCCAGCATCTCCCGCACAGTAACCCGGTGGCCATCACCGTCAATCTCCCGAATCCGGTTCAACAGACCTTCGAGGGTATCAGGGCGGGATTTGCCATCTGACTCAGGCGTTTCCTGTTGGCTCATCACAAGCTCCGGTGACGCGTGGGCTCAGCCCCGGCGAGCGCCGGGACGAGTGATTCATTATCAGATTTTTCAATAGTGAAGCAATTACTAACAATTTATCGGATACTCGTTACAGCCCGTGTATCCGGGCTCTTCTCCTTGCATTCCGCCATAGTCAGAGGTAGGCACGATGTCAGGAAAAACGTCAGGAACAACCGTCAACAGCGCGATCCTGTTGCTGATACTCGGCAATGCGCTGGCCATGGGGTCGGATATCGTAATCAAGTTCATGGACCCTGGCGCACCGGTGTTCCAGTTTGCGTTTCTGCGTAACCTGGTGACTGTGAGCCTGCTGATGCCGCTGCTCAAGCGGACGGAGTACCGTCATTTCTTCAGAGGATTCCGGATTCATCTGATCCGCTCCCACATCCTGCTCGTCGCACTGGTGTGCATGGTCGTGGCACTGACCAACCTGCCACTGGCCACGGCTAACGCAGTGTTCTACGTTGCGCCAGTGGTGCTGATGGTGCTCTCGGTGGTGGTTTATCGCGAATCCCTGTCACCGCTCAGTGTGCTTGCGGTCGTCAGCGGGTTCTTAGGCGTTTTGGTGATCCTGCGGCCGACCAGTCTGGATATTGCCGCTGTCGCCGCGCTGGGTACCGCGGTCTGTCTGGCCATCGGTGCCCTGATGGTCCGGCGGCTGCCGTCGGAGCAATCTACCCTGCATATGCTGGTGCTCAATTCCATGCTGGTACTGCCTGCCGGTCTTGCGCTGGCACTCTGGGAAGACGCGGCCTGGCGGTGGGAAGTCGTCGCCTGCGCGGCGGGTTCAGCGCTGTTTATTCTGGG
>CAYMQO010000277.1:0-3600 GCA_964392405.1 uncultured Marinobacter sp. | reverse complement strand
CTGGAGTCCATGGCGACGGCGGAGCAGCTGGCTGAAGTGGAGCCATTCAAGACCGCCATCACCCTCCGGTTTGACCGCAGCTGGCCATTTGTCACTTACGCGCTGCTGCTGATCGTGGTGAATATCTTCACCCGGAAGGTGTTCTGTCGCTACATGTGCCCCCTGGGCGCAGCGCTCGCCCTGCCCACCAAAGTGCGGGTGTTCGACTGGCTGAAGCGGCGCAAGGAGTGCGGCAACCCCTGCCGCCTGTGCGAGAAAGAGTGTGAAGTACAGGCAATCCACCCGGACGGCACCATTAACTACCAGGAATGCCACTACTGTCTGGACTGCCAGATGACCTATTTTGACGATAACAAGTGCCCGCCACTGATCGTCAAGCGCCGCGGCAAACGCCGTGGACAGAATTCACCGGGCCGGCCGGAGCAGATTCCGGTAACCCAGGTGAACTGATGAAAGCCAGAACCTACCGCTACCGAAAGTGGAGTCGGATACTATGAAAAAAAGTGAAGATCAGGATAAGGCCACCGGTCTGAGTCGTCGCAGCTTTATGGGCGCGGCTGCGCTGGCCGGTGTGGCCGGAGCGACCGGTCTGGGGGGCGCCGTAATGACCCGGGAGAGCTGGGCTGCGGCTGCTGAAGAGGCCATGAAAAAAATCCATGTAGGCCCTGGGGAGCTGGACGAATACTATGGTTTCTGGAGTGGCGGTCACCAGGGTGAAGTGCGGGTCATGGGCGTGCCGTCCATGCGCGAACTGATGCGTATTCCGGTATTCAACCACGACTCCGCCACCGGCTGGGGTATTACCAACGAAAGTAAAAAAATACTGGGTGAAGGCGCGCACTTCACCAACGGTGACTGTCACCACCCGCACATTTCCATGACCGACGGTCGTTATGACGGCAAATACCTGTTCATCAACGACAAGGCCAACACCCGGGTTGCCCGTATCCGTCTGGACATCATGAAGACGGACAAGATCACCCATATTCCCAACGTACAGTCGATCCACGGTCTGCGTCTGCAGAAGGTGCCCCGGACCAAGTACGTCTTCGCCAACGCGGAATTTGTCATTCCCCATCCCAACGACGGCACGGATTTCAGCCTGGAAAACAGCTATACCATGTTTAACGCGGTGGATGCGGACACCATGGAAGTGGCCTGGCAGGTGATCGTTGACGGCAACCTGGACAACATGGACGCGGACTATACCGGTAAATACGCGGCAGCAACCTGCTACAACTCGGAGCGGGCCCTGGATCTGGCCGGCACTATGCGTAATGACCGGGACTGGGTGGTTGTGTTCAACGTCGAGCGCATCGAAGCCGCCGTCAAAGCCGGTAACTTCACAACCCTGGGCGATTCCGATGTGCCCATTGTGGACGGTCGTGGCGAATCTGAGCTAACCCGGTACATTCCGGTACCGAAAAACCCCCACGGGCTCAACACCTCGCCGGATGGCAAATATTTCATCGCCAACGGCAAGCTGTCGCCCACCTGTACCGTTATCGCCATCGACAGGCTGGATGACCTGTTCGACGACAAGATCGAACTGCGGGACACGGTTGTGGCTGAGCCGGAGCTGGGCCTCGGGCCCCTGCACACCACCTTCGATGGCCGGGGCAATGCCTATACCACCCTGTTTATCGACAGCCAGGTGGTGAAGTGGAACATTGAAGAGGCCATCAGGCACTATGGCGGCGAGAATGTTAACTACATCCGCCAGAAGCTGGATGTGCACTACCAGCCGGGCCATAACCACGCCTCGCTGACGGAATCCCGGGACGCCGACGGCCAGTGGCTGGTGGTCTTGTCTAAGTTCTCCAAGGACCGCTTCCTGCCGGTGGGTCCGCTCCATCCGGAGAACGACCAGCTGATTGATATCTCTGGTGATGAAATGGTCCTGGTTCACGACGGCCCTACCTTCGCTGAACCCCACGACTGTATCCTGGTGCGCCGTGACCAGATTCAGACGAAGAAGATCTATACCCGGGATGATCCGTACTTTGCCAATTGCCGGGAACAGGCCGAGAAGGATGGCGTCACCCTGGAGTCCGCCAATACGGTGATCCGGGATGGCAACAAGGTCCGTGTCTACATGACATCGGTCGCACCCATGTTTGGCCTGACGGAATTCAAGGTCAAACAGGGGGACGAGGTCACGGTGTTCGTCACCAACCTGGACACCATCGAAGACGTCACTCACGGCTTCTGCATGGTCAACCATGGCGTCAACATGGAAATCAGCCCGCAGCAGACGTCCTCGGTTACCTTTACCGCGGACAAGCCGGGGGTTCACTGGTACTACTGCTCCTGGTTCTGCCATGCCCTTCATATGGAAATGCGGGGGCGCATGCTGGTAGAGAAAGCCTGATCAGACGACCTTGGGCCATCGAGCGGATGGCCTCCAGGTCTCCTGGTTACATCAGGCAGCGGCCTCTGCCGGCAGGTTCCTGCTGGCAGAGGTCATCTCGTTCTAACTCCTGAGGAGCGTTGATGGCTTACCTGTCACGTGGTGGAGTGGTCCTGTTCGCCGCTCTGTTTGCGTTGATTGCCCATGCTGATCTGCAACAGGAGCTGGCAGCGCTGGAACCGGGAAGCCGGTTTGAACTGCCACCTCAATCTCTCCCATCCCTGACCCTGACGGTGCCGGATACTGTCATCACCTGTGCTGCCGACACCGTCATCGACGCTGGTGGTAAAGGCCACGGTGTCGAGATTTCAGCGCCGGGCATCACCCTGCGCGGCTGTGAAATCCGTAACTGGGGCAGCGATCTGAACAAAATGGATGCCGGTATTTTTGTCGCCCGGGAGGCCCGCGGAGCGGTCGTACAGGACAACCGGCTTAGCGGGCCCGGGTTTGGAATCTGGCTGGACGCAACCCCGGAGGTCACGGTTCGCGATAACCAGGTGCGGGGGGATGCGGAGTTGCGATCCCAGGATCGCGGCAATGGCATTCACCTGTTCAACATCTCCGGTGCGCTGATCGAAGGCAATGACATACGACTGACCCGGGATGGTATCTATATTGAGACTTCCAACGGCAACACCATCCGCAACAACTCCATTTCAGACCTGCGTTATGGGGTTCACTACATGTACTCCATGAGCAATGTGCTGGAAGGCAACCACACCTACCGAACACGGACCGGCTACGCGCTGATGCAGAGCAAGCACCTGACAGTGACGGATAACCGTTCCGAGAATGACGAGAACTACGGCATCCTGATGAACTACATCACCAACTCCACCCTGCGGAACAACCGGGTGACGGGCATTACGCAACGGGGTACGGGCGGAGTGACGGTCTCCGGTGCTGAAGGGAAGGCCGTGTTCATCTACAACTCCCTCTACAATACTTTTGAAAACAATCTGTTCGCTAACAGCGACATCGGTATCCACCTGACCGCCGGCTCCGAGAATAACGAGCTCGTCGCCAATGCCTTCCTGAACAATGAGCGCCAGGTCAAGTACGTGGCCAATCGCACCCAGGAATGGTCGAAGGATGGGCGTGGCAATTACTGGAGCGACTACCTTGGCTGGGACCGGGATCAGGATGGCCTCGGGGATGTACCCTACGAGCCCAACGACAACGTAGACCGC
>CAYMQO010000276.1:0-3611 GCA_964392405.1 uncultured Marinobacter sp. | reverse complement strand
TCTTCCATGTTCAGCGACTGACCTTTACGCTCGCGGTACCAGCCGTCCAGTTTTTCCTGGATTTCGTCACGCTTGGCAAGCAGCTCCTTGTTGCGGGGCGCCAGCTCGTGGACGATCTTGTCAAATTCCGCCCAGAATTTGTTAGCGTCGACGCCGGTTCCCGGAATCGCTTCGTTATTCACGAAATCGAACAGGTTCTTTGCGACCTGCAGGTCGCCGACTTGCACGCGTTCTGTCATCGTTGTCAGCCTCAATGTTGTCTGTGTCCATAAGAGCCGCCCACGGATCTGCATCCGCGTCTCGGGCCCTTGCTCATACCTCGGGGGGCGATAGTTTACGCCATTTACTCATTTAATTCATGCGGGCGCCCGGAATTACCCCCGGCGCCAGGAGGTTCCGTCACGGCTATCGTCAAGAACAATTCCCTGCTGTAGCAACTCATCCCGGATGCGATCCGCTTCGGCAAAGTCCCTGGCTTTGCGTGCATCCGCACGGGCCTGAATCAGCTCCTCGATCCGCTCAGCCGAGAGCTCACTGTCGATCCCGGCCTTGAAAAAGGCGTCCGGGTCCTGCTGCAGAATACCGAGCACCGCCCCCAGTCGCACCAGCACGGCAGCCAGGGCTCTCACCCGGTCGTCATCTCCTTCACGGCGGGCCTGGTTCAGCTCACTGGCGGCATTATGTAACGCGCTGATAGCGCCGGCGGTATTGAAGTCGTCATCCATGGCTCCGTAGAACTGGCGATCGAACTCGGTCTCAGGGATGTTTTTCGCCGGTGTCACTCCGCGCAGGGCGTGATACAGGCGCTCCAGGGTCCGGCCAGCCTCGACCAGGTTGTCTTCCGAGTAATCCACCTGGCTGCGGTAATGACTCGATACGAGGAAGTAACGCACCACCTCAGCGGGGTATTTGTCGAGAATCTCGCGAATGGTGAAGAAGTTGCCCAGTGATTTGGACATTTTCTCCTTGTTGACGCGAATCGCGCCGGCATGCATCCAGACATTCACAAAATGTTGCCCGGTGGCGCATTCCGACTGGGCAATCTCGTTCTCATGATGGGGGAACAGCAGGTCTGGCCCGCCCCCGTGAATATCAAACGTCTCACCCAGGCAGTGGGTAGACATGGCTGAGCATTCAATATGCCAGCCGGGACGACCGTCGCCCCAGGGGGATGGCCAGCTCACTTCCCCGGGCTTGGCCGCTTTCCACAGGGCAAAGTCTGCGGGACTCTTCTTGGCCTGTTCAACGTCCACCCGGGCGCCGGCCAGCAGGTCTTCGAGCTTCTTCTTGCTGAGCTTGCCATAACCGTCAAAGCTGTCGACGGCGAAGTAGACATCGCCATTATCCGCCGCATAGGCATGACCCTTTGAGATCAGCACGTGGATCATGGCGATGATTTCGTCGATAAACTGCGTCGCCCGGGGCTCCTGGGTCGGCGCCAGTACGCCCAGCTTCTGCTCGTCCTCGTGCATGGCACGAATCATTCGCTCAGTGAGGGCATCGAACGGTTCCCCGTTTTCGTCCGCACGACGCAGGATCTTGTCGTCGATATCGGTAATGTTGCGCACGTACTGCACGTCGTAGCCACGATGACGAAGGTATCGGGTGATTACATCAAACGCCACCAGCACCCGGGCATGGCCCAGGTGACAGTAGTCGTACACCGTCATACCACAGACGTACATGCGCACCTTGCCCGGCTGGATAGGCAGGAAATCTTCTTTCTGTTGGGTAAGGGTGTTGTAAATTCTAATCACGCGATAAGCATCCGAATCAGGCAAATAGTGTTTGTTGGCCACGGGTGGGCCATCAAAAAGATGGCAACCAACCCGTGGCTATCCGGGACGGCGAGGTCAGGCCTTGCCTTTACCCCAGGAGTCCCGCAGGGTCACGGTGCGGTTGAATACCAGGCGCCCGGTCTGTGAGGCTTCTTCATCAAGGAAGAAATACCCTTCCCGCTCAAACTGGTACGGCAGATCCTTGCGAGGCTGGGCCAGACTCTTCTCTACCCGGACGCCTTCTATGCGCACCAGGGACTCCGAATTGATATGGTCCAGAAAGTCTCCGTCCCTGTCGCTGTCCGGGCTCTCATGATTGAACAGACGGTCGTAAACGTTGACGTCGGCCTCAACAGAATCCTCTGCAGACACCCAATGGATAACGCCGTTCGGCTTGTAGCCCTCGGGGTTAACACCCAGAGTCGCCGGATCATACTCACAGCGCAGCTCGACGATTTCACCGTTGCTGTCGCGGATCACTTCACGGCAGGTGATCACGTAACCACCCCGCAGACGCACCGCCTGATCTGGTGCCAGTCGCTTCCACTTGCGTGGCGGCTCTTCGACGAAGTCTTCCCGGTCGATAAACAGCTCCCGGGTCCAGGGCACTTCCCGGGTTCCCATATCGGGATCCTGTGGATGTACCGGCAGCTCCAGAGTTTCGGACTGGTCTTCAGGATAGTTGGTCAAGACCACTTTCAATGGCCTTAGGACGCACATGGCCCGGGGCGCGCGGGCGTTCAGGTCTTCCCGGACGGCGAATTCAAGCATGCCCACATCGACGGTTCCACCCGCCTTGTTGACACCGATCATCTCACAGAAGCTGCGGATGGATTCCGGCGTGTAACCCCGGCGGCGCATACCCGATATGGTTGGCATGCGGGGATCATCCCAGCCTTCCACAAAGCCACCATCTACCAGTCGCTTGAGCTTGCGCTTGCTGGTTACGGTGTAGTTCAGGTTCAGCCGCGCGAACTCAATCTGGCGCGGTTTGCAGGGCGCAGTGATATTGTCGATTACCCAGTCGTAGAGAGGGCGGTGATCCTCAAACTCCAGGGTACAGAGGGAGTGGGTGATCCCTTCCATGGCATCGGAAATGGGATGGGTAAAGTCGTACATCGGATAGATGCACCACTTGTTGCCGGTCTGGTGGTGCTCGGCATAGCGGATACGGTAGAGAATCGGGTCCCGCATGTTGATATTGGGCGACGCCATGTCGATTTTCGCCCGCAGCACCAGCTCGCCGTTGGCAAACTTGCCATCCCGCATGTCCCGGAACAGCTGCAGGTTCTCCTCCACCGGCCGGTCGCGATAGGGGCTGTTTCGGCCCGGCTCTTTCAGGGTGCCCCGGTACTCTGTCATTTCCTCGGCGGTGAGGGCGCACACATAGGCCAGGCCCTTTTCGATCAGCTCTACCGCAAAGTCATGGATGGCGTCGAAATAGTCGGAGGCAAAAAGCACGTCGCCCTCCCACCTGTAGCCCAGCCACTCCACATCCCGCTGGATCGCGTCGATGTATTCCTGTTCTTCTTTCTCCGGGTTGGTGTCGTCAAAACGGAGGTTACACTCACCCTTAAAGGTCTCGGCAATACCGAAGTTCAGGCAGATGGACTTGGCGTGGCCGATATGCAGATAGCCATTGGGCTCGGGCGGAAACCGGGTGATGACCTTACCGGTGTGCTCGCCGCTGGCGATGGCGTCTTCGATCAGGCTCTCGATAAAGTTGTGGGCTTTCTTGGACTCGGCGCTCATAGTGACTCGGAATGAAAAGAAATGGGCTGAAACCGTCTATTATACTCATAAAACAGGGCGGGACTCATGCATGGCTGCCCG
>CAYMQO010000275.1:0-3612 GCA_964392405.1 uncultured Marinobacter sp. | reverse complement strand
AGCTTTCGCTGTACAGGTACTCCAGGTAGGCCTTGGCGAGTTCTTCGGTATTGTTATCCTTGATGTATTCATCGATCCAGGTCACCGGGAACTCAGCCAGAAAACTGATTTTCGGCGTAATCACAATGAACTCATCCGGCTGGCGGTCGGCAATGTTGAGCACTTCGGACTCAAACGTCAGCAGGGCATCGCCAATGCCGCGCTCGATAAAGGTTGTGGTCGCGCCACGGCCGCCGCTGTCGAATACCTTGACCCGGCTAAGCAGGGTTTTCAGGAAGGCGTCGATCTTTTCCTCATCGTCGCCAAAGGTTTCCTGGGCATAGCCAAGCGCTGCCAGGTAGCTGTAGCGGCCATTACCGGAGGTTTTGGGGTTCGGCATGACCAGTTCAACGCCTTCCTTGACCAGGTCGTCCCAGTTCTGGATGTTCTTCGGGTTATCCTTGCGGACCAGAAACGCCATGGTGGAGTAATACGGCGAGCTGTTGTTGGGCAGGCGTTCCGCCCAGTTCTCCGGAATCAGGTTGCCCCGTTCGTGAAGAATATCGATGTCGGTCACCTGGTTGAAGGTAGCCACGTCCGCTTTCAGGCCCTGGATGATGGCCTGTGCCTGGCGGGATGAGCCGGCGTGGGACTGGTCGATGGTGACCGTATTACCGGTTTTTTCCTGCCAGTATTCCTGGAAGTGTTCGTTATAGGCCGCGAACAACTCACGGGCGATATCGTAGGAGGTGTTCAGCAGCTGCTGCTCGGCCGCCACTGCACCCTGTGCGGTCATCAGGCTGGCACCGATAACAATGCCCTTCAGCCAGTTCTTCATGGGGGTTCCTCCTGAATCAGAGAGTTAAGGACCGGGAAATCTAACAAATACCGATAGAAACCGAAAAGTATTAAAGCTCATAGTGATATTGCTTTAAGGAATATGCCTCGGTCGGAGACAGGTACTAACGACCGTAAGACAAGGCCATGACGCTGAGCTGCTCAAGCTCGGCTGCCCACGCGCGCCGGGTCGCTTCCGGCAGGCCAACCTGAAGCCCGTAGCGACGACCACCCCAGACCGACAGGTGCAGCGCTTCCAGCAGGGTATCGGAAGGACGGGGCGAGAGATCCGGACAGGCGTCCATCACACGATGCCAGACGGCAAGGAGTTCATTATAGGCTCGCTGTTGCAGTTGCAGGTCGGCGACTGTCGGCTCCAGTGTCATCATTTCCGGCGGAAACCAGGAATTGCCGCCATCCGCCAGGCCCGCGAGGTGCTGTATCAGAAGGCGGATGCGTTGCGCCCAGGGCAGGTCGTCAGGCTGGATAACGCGCTCGTCGATCCGCTGGATCATCTGCTCAATGCAGTGTCGTACATAACCGGAGTGAAGGGCTTCCTTGCTGGGAAAATAATCGTAGAGGGTGCCAACGGCGATGCCGGTTTCCAGCGCAACCTTGCGGGTGGTCAGCTGCTCCCAGCCTTCCTGCTGCCAAATCCGAACATAGGCATCGTAAATGGCCTGAACCGTGAACCGGGCACGGGCCTGCTGTGGCCGTTTGAGTGGCCTGGTACGTGGGTTATCAGGGGCTGTCGCTTTGCTCATCGGGTTTCCGAACCAAACACTGTCGGCTGATCGATAGAATGGAGCACACGGCAGTATCCCATATTCTGGCTGCCCCGTCTGGCACGAACCCAGAGCTGATATTGAGGAAAAGGATCCATGACTACCATTACCCGTCTGTTGACGAATCAGGACAATCTTGCCGAGTCCCGGCTGGAAACTGTTGAAAGCGGTGCGCTTGCCGAGGGCCAGGCCCGCCTGCGGATTCACCGGCTGGCACTGACAGCCAACAATATCACCTACGCGGCCTTTGGCCACACGCCTCACCTGAGATACTGGCATTACTTCCCGGTCGCCGACCAGGGCTGGGGCCAGATGCCCGCCTGGGGCTTCGCGGAAGTGGAAGAAACTACGGTGGAAGGGCTGGAGCCCGGAGAGCGCTTCTACGGTTTCTGGCCACTGGCGTCCCATCTCGTGGTTGAGCCGGTGCGTGTCACCGAGCGGGGCTTCTACGATGGCGCCGCCCATCGCCTTGACCTGGTGTCCGCCTATAACCAGTACCAGCGTATCCGTACCGACGCTGCCTACAGGCCCGAGAATGAAAATTACCAGATGTTGCTGCGACCGCTGTTTATCACTTCGTTCATGCTGGCGGACTTCCTGGAAGACAATGGCTTCTTCGGGGCAAAGCGGGTCCTGATTTCCAGCGCATCCAGCAAGACCGCCTACGGCACCGTTTTCTGCCTGCAGGATCGCCAGGAGCTGGAAGTGGTTGGACTGACTTCCTCGGGCAACACCGGCTTTGTAGAAGGCCTAGGCTGTTACGACCGGGTGGTGGATTACAACGATCTGACCAGCCTTGACCCCAACGTGCCGACTCTCTACGTGGACTTTTCGGGTAATGATGGCGTCAGGGCCACCATTCACCGGCATATGACCGACAATCTGGTGCACAACTGTTATGCCGGTTCGGCCCATAACCACGAGCATATCAGCGAGACCGAGTGGAACCTGCCCGGGCCGGCGCCAAAGCGGTACTTCGCGCCAGACCAGATCCGCAAGCGGAACGCGGACTGGGGGCCGGCAGAGGTTACCCGCCGCTTTAACAAAGCACAGCTGGCGTTTATCGAGCGGGTAGGGCAGCAGGAGTCGCCCTGGATGGAGATTCGGGACCATCAGGGGCTGGAGTCTGCCCAGGCACTGATCCGCTCGCTGGTGGAAGGAAACGTGAATCCGGCAGACGGCCATGTGGTGGTGCTGGCCGAGTAATGTCTGAGGGGCGACCGGGCCGGGCTTCAGACGCCTTGAGCCCGGTCGTTTCCGGCCTGGACCAGGGACGCCAGGCCGGCATTACTTTTAGCTGGGGTTACTTGTAGATATTCTTCTGGATGGTGCTTTCGTCTGCGGAGACCAGGTTTTTGTCGACGCTTTGAATCACCAGCTTTTCGAGCGGGCCGGTCAGTTTCTGCCGGATAATCCCGAGAAAATGGGGTGGTGCGACCAGTACCAGGCTTTCAAACTTGCCTTCCTGCCGGGCCTTGTCGAGGAGCTGGATGATCTCGCCTGCGAACAGGGTTGCCTCATGCTCTGTTGCGTTCCCTTCCTGTATGGCATGTCCCTGGGCAAGACTTTCACGGGCGCGCCCCGGCTGGTCAGTGACCAGTTCGCTTTCTTTCAGCCTGCCTTCCGGGTGCTCGAGCCGTCGGATTTCGGTGAGGCTGGCTGTCAGAGCGGTTGTGGCCAGGATGCGTGCGTGGGCGCTGTCAGCGACCAGAATCCAGATCTTTTCCATGGCGTCCTCCAGTTGGTTGGGCTTGAGGTCATAGAGACCCTCCATCGGAGTATGGTCGATGATGTGACCTTTTGGAGGCGGGCTAACGAACGGTAATCTGGATTCCGGCGATTAACCGGCAAGGATCATCTCGTAACGCAGCAGGCAGCAGTGCCCGAAAACCTGTGATACCGGACTGACCCCTCAGCCTCGGCTGGCGCCGTTGACGTTTCAGCCGCCCCGAAGAGCATCACAATTTTCTGAAAGTTCATTCCGCCCGCGTTGTCACTCCAAAATAGTCCG
>CAYMQO010000274.1:0-3617 GCA_964392405.1 uncultured Marinobacter sp. | reverse complement strand
TGGTAGGACACATGCTCGTCTTCAAGGCCCGACCAGGTGGGGCTTGAGATGATCTTGCGCGGCTGTGCGACAATGTCCCGTAAGCGGATTTTTTCCTCTTCCTTGTTTTTCGCCAGATGGGTGTGGTCCAACCCGGTGAATTCTGACAACGCTGCCCAGGCCTTTACGGCCACCTGGCCATTGGTTTCAGGGGCCAGCGTCAGGATGACCTCGGCCGCATCAATCGCGGTATCAATTTTCGGGCGGCCAATATTGGCACCATCAAGGTGCTTGTAATTCAACTGGCCAAGCAGGTCGATTTCCTTGTCGGTATTCCAGTTGATCCCTTTACCGCCATTACCCAGCTTATCCAGCAGCGGCCCCAGTGAGGTGAAGCGCGCATAGGTGTTCGGGTAATCCCGCTCAACCGTTATAAAGCTGGGTGCAGTCTTGCCCGGAATCAGCTCACACTCGCCGGTTTTCCAGTCTTTAACATCAAACGGCTGGCCCAGTTCGGCTGGCGCATCGTGTTGAAGTGGTAGAGTAACCACATCTTTCTCTACCCCCAGATGACCTTCTGCGGCTTTGGAGAAGGATTTAGCGATGCCCTTGTAGATTTCCCAGTCGCTGCGAGCTTCCCATGCCGGGTCTGTTGCTGCGGTCAGCGGGTGGATGAACGGGTGCATGTCTGAGGTATTCAGATCGTTCTTCTCGTACCAGGTAGCCGTCGGCAGAACAATATCGGAATACAGGCAGGTTGTGGACATGCGGAAGTCCAGAGTGACCAGCAGGTCCAGCTTGCCTTCCGGAGCCTTGTCATGCCAGGTCACCTCTTTGGGCTTGGCGCCGCCTTCATGGCCCAGATCTTTCCCCTGCAGCCCGCTTTTGGTGCCCAGCATGTACCTGAGCATGTATTCGTGCCCCTTACCGGAAGAGCCCAGCAGGTTGGAGCGCCAGACAAACAGGTTGCGGGGATGGTTTTGTGGCGCCTCCGGGTCTTCGGAAGCGAAGGCCAGTGAACCATCTTTCAGGGATTTCGTTACGTAATCCTCTACTTCCATGCCAGCCTTTTCGGCTTCGGCAGCTATGGTGAGCGGGTTCCGGTTAAGCTGCGGTGCCGATGGCAACCAGCCCATGCGTTCAGCGCGCACGTTGTAGTCAATCAGGCTGCCACCAAACTTTTCCTTGTTGGCCAGCGGAGAAAGCAATTCATCAACACCCAGCTTCTCGTAACGCCATTGGCCGGAATGGGCATAGAAGAACGAGGTGCCGTTCATGTGCCGGGGTGGCCGGCACCAGTCCAGACCAAACGCCAGGGGCTGCCAGCCGGTTTGCGGGCGCAGTTTTTCCTGGCCGACGTAGTGGCTCCAGCCACCGCCGCTCTGGCCAATACAGCCACACATAATCAGCATGTTGATCAGGCCGCGGTAGTTCATGTCCATGTGGTACCAGTGGTTCATCGCGGCACCCACGATGATCATGGACCGGCCACGGGTCTTGTCGGCGTTCTCGGCGAACTCCCGGGCGATGCGCGTCACCTGCTCGGCGGGCACACCGGTGATCTTCTCCTGCCAGGCGGGGGTGTAGGGCTTCACCTCGTCCAGGGACTTGGCGCCGTCGTCCTCGCCGAAGCCGCGGTCGATGCCGTAGTTGGCACACATCAGGTCGAAGACGGTGACCGCCAGCATCTCGCTGCCGTCGGCCTTCTTCAGGCGCTTGGCGGGCAGGCTGTGGTAGAGCAGCTCGTCGCTGGCGCCGCCGCTCTCGACGTGGTTGAAGTGCTCGCGCTTGAGCCCGCCGAAGTAGGGGAAGGCGACCTTGGCGACGTCGTCATGCTTGTCGGCCAGGGTCAGCAGCGGCTTGATCTCGTCGCCGGCAGAGTCGCGGGGCTCGAGGTTCCACTTGCCCTCCTCGCCGCTCTCCTGCCCCCAGCGGAAGCCGATGGAGCCGCGCGGCACCACCAGCTGGTCGCGGGTCTCGTCCCACGCCACGGTCTTCCACTCGGGGTTGTTGTTCTCACCCATGCCGTCGGCGAAGTCGCTGGCGCGCAGCTGCTTGCCCGGCACATAGCTGCCGTCCTCGCGCTTCTCCAGCTCCACCAGGAAGGGCATGTCGGAGTACTGGCGCACGTACTCGGTGAAGTAGGCGCTGGGCTTCTCGAGGTGGAACTCCTTGAGGATGACGTGGCCCATGGCCATGGCCAGGGCGGCGTCGGTGCCCTGCTTGACCGACAGCCACTCGTCGGTGAGCTTGGAGACCTCGGCGTAGTCCGGAGTGATCGAGACGGTCTTGGTGCCCTTGTAGCGCACCTCGGTGAAGAAGTGGGCGTCCGGGGTACGGGTCTGGGGCACGTTGGAGCCCCAGGCGATGATGTAGCCGGAGTTGTACCAGTCGGCGGACTCGGGCACGTCGGTCTGCTCGCCCCAGGTCTGGGGGCTGGCCGGCGGCAGGTCGCAGTACCAGTCGTAGAACGACAGGCAGGCGCCACCGATCAGCGACAGGTAGCGGGCGCCGGAGGCGTAGCTGACCATGGACATGGCGGGAATCGGCGAGAAGCCGATGACGCGGTCCGGGCCGTACTGCTTGGTGGTGTAGACATTGGAGGCGCCGATCAGCGCATTGAGCTCGTTCCAGTCGGCGCGCACGAAGCCGCCCATGCCGCGGGCACGCTTGTACTGCTTGGCCTTGACCGGGTCTTCGACGATGGAGGCCCAGGCATCGACCGGATCCTTCTTCGCGGCGAGGGCCTCGCGCCACAGCTTGAGCAGTGGCTTGCGGATCAGCGGGTACTTGAGGCGGTTGGCGCTGTACATGTACCAGGAGTAGCTGGCGCCCCGCGGGCAGCCACGCGGCTCGTGGTTGGGCAGGTCGGGCCGGGTGCGCGGATAGTCGGTCTGCTGGGTCTCCCAGGTGACCAGGCCGTTCTTGACGTAGATCTTCCAGCTGCAGGAGCCGGTGCAGTTAACCCCGTGGGTGGAGCGCACGATCTTGTCGTGCTGCCAGCGCTGGCGGTAGCTGTCTTCCCAGTCGCGGTTCACTTCGTGGGTTTCACCGTGGCCGTTGGCAAACGACTCGCGGTTCTTCCTGAAGTAGTTAAGTTTGTCGATCAAATGACTCATGGTCTCTCTCTCCATCAACCCGTTGGCCGGATCGCTGTTCCGATGTAATCCGAGTTGAAACCATTGTGTGGGAGAGAGCCCCTGAAATCTGCGTGGTTACTACCTCATAACTCCTGTCTACCCCCCATGGGGTAGGTGAGCTATATCCCCGGGTGGAGAAGCGTCTTGCGCTCCTGGCGACGGGTTTCACGGGACAGCATCACCAGGGTGGTCACAAGTAGCAGGAAGAGGATCATAAAGACCGCGCTGCGCACGCCTACCCACTGGTTGACCGCGGCAAACACCACCGGCAGCACAAACGCCACGGTGCAGGCACTGACCAGCAGCAACCCGGCCACAAAGGCCGTGGCCTCACGGTTTTCTTTCACCATCGTCCGCTGCAAGGCGGCCATGGTGCAGCCCAGCGCTACGCCCAGCACAACGATAAGAGCCCCTTCCAGTGGCAGGGGCATGAGGAAGTCCAGCCGTATGGTCTGGTCAACGCCTTGAATCAGCAAGGTCATCGATGGGTAGGAAAGC
>CAYMQO010000273.1:0-3626 GCA_964392405.1 uncultured Marinobacter sp. | reverse complement strand
GATGCCACCATCGGCATGGCCGGGCCGGCGATGATCGAAGGTGGCGGTCTTGGCCGCTATTCGCCGGAAGAGGTCGGGCCTGTATCCGTACAGGGCCCCAACGGCGTAATCGATATTGTCGTGGAAGACGAAGCGGAAGCCGTCGCCGTGGCAAAGCAGTACCTGTCCTATCTGCAGGGGAATACCCAGGCCTGGAAGGCAGAGGATCAGCGCCTGTTACGCCACCTGATTCCCGAGAACCGCCTGCGGGTGTATGACATTCGCCGGGTGATCCGGACCCTGGCCGATCAGGATTCAGTAACCGAGCTGCGGCGGGAATTCGCCCCGGGGATGATCACCGCCATGATGCGTATCGATGGTCGCCCCTTCGGGCTGATCGCCAACGATCCCACCGTACTGGGCGGCGCCATTGACGCTGCTGGCGGCGACAAGGCTGCACGGTTCATGCAGTTGTGCGATACCGCGGGTCTGCCCATCCTGTCGCTGTGCGACACGCCGGGCTTTATGGTTGGCCCGGACGCTGAGCGGGAAGCGACCGTGCGCCACGTGTCGAGAATGTTTGTCACTGCGGCCAGGCTTCGGGTACCTTTCTTTACTGTTGTACTGCGTAAAGGCTATGGTCTAGGAGCCCAGGCGATGGCCGCAGGCAGCTTCCATTCGCCGATGTTTACCATCGGCTGGCCCAGCAGCGAATTCGGCGCCATGGGACTGGAGGGATCGGTCCGGCTTGGCTTCCGCAAGGAGCTGGAAGCAATTGCCAACCCGGACGAGCGCCAGGCGGCGTTTGAGAAAATGGTAGCCCGGGCTTATCAGCACGGGAAGGGCATGAACATGGCCAGTTTTCTGGAGATTGACGGGGTGATCGACCCGGCCGAAACCCGGCGCTGGGTGATTCGCGGGCTGGAGTCAGCTCCGCCGGAGGCCCTTGTTGGTTATGACCGCAGTGACCGTTTTGTCGATACCTGGTGATACTCAGGACACGATTCGGGCGTCTTTGTGCCGCTTATTGATATGCAGGCTATTCGTTCATTCCGACAGGCGGTACAATCATTTCCATACTATTAACTGAAAGTCAGACAACGATCCGGTGTTCCGTTTCGACGGAACGGGTAGCGAGAGGTGAACATTGATCAGCGTACTGGTTGTAGACGACCACGATCTGGTTCGTTCCGGAATCACCCGGATGCTGGCCGACAACCCGGACATTGAAGTCATAGGTGAAGCCTCCTCAGGGGAGGCCGCAGTGGATGCGGTGCGGCAGAAGCGCCCGGACATCGTCCTGATGGACATACGTATGCCAGGAATCGGAGGCCTCGAGGCAACCCGGAAAATCCTGCGCCTGGACGACTCCATCCGCGTCATTGTGGTCACTGCCTGCGCGGATGACCCGTATCCAACCCGCGTGATGCAGGCCGGTGCCACCGCCTACATTACCAAGGGCGCCGATCTGGATGAAATGGTGCGCGCCATACGCAAGGCCCACTCCGGCCAACGGTACATCAGCCCCGAAATCGCCCAGAAAATGGCCCTCAAGCAGCTTGGTGGCGACGCGGATGATCAGCCGGAGTCACTGTTTGACCGGCTGTCGGAGCGGGAAATGCAGATTGCGATGATGGTGGTGGATTGCCAGAAAGTGCAGGACATCTCCGACAAGCTCTGCCTGAGCCCCAAGACTGTGAACAGTTACCGTTACCGCATCTTCGAGAAGCTGGAGATTTCCAGTGACGTGGAGCTGGCGTTAATGGCCGTTCGATTCGGATTGCTCGATGCCGACAAAGTCTGACGCCCCCGACGGGGACCACGACAAACAGGGATTCGACAGCAAGGCATTTCTCAAGAGGTTGACCGAGCGCCCCGGCGTCTACCGCATGTACGACAGCGGGGGCAACATCCTCTATGTGGGCAAGGCCCGCAATCTGAGGAAGCGGGTAGCCAGTTACTTCCGGAAGTCCGGCCTGGCCCCCAAGACGGCGGCGCTGGTGTCCCGTATCGAGCAGATCGAGGTCACCGTTACCGGCAGCGAAACCGAAGCGCTGCTGCTGGAACAGAACCTGATCAAGTCCCAGCGGCCGCCCTACAACATCCTGCTTCGGGACGATAAATCCTACCCGTTTATCTACCTTTCTGGCCACGACGACTACCCGTCGCTGACCTTCCGTCGTGGTCGCACGAAGAAAGGGAAGGGTACCTGGTTCGGACCCTATCCCAGCTCTGGCGCGGTGAAGGAAAGTCTTAATATCCTACAGAAGGTATTCCGCATAAGAGACTGTTCTGAAAGTTTCTTTCGAAACCGGAATCGTCCCTGTCTCCAATACCAGATCAACCGCTGTACCGCCCCCTGCGTCGGTTACATCAACCCCGGGGACTATCAGGCAGACGTGCGGCGGGCCACCATGTTTCTGGAGGGAAAGAACCCCGCCATTCTCCGCGACCTGATGAACGCCATGGAACAGGCATCAGCGGAGCTTGAGTTTGAGAAAGCCGCGGCCTACCGGGACCAGATCAATCATCTCCGCCACGTTCAGGAACAGCAGGCCATCGACAGTGAAGGCGGCGATGCCGATGTGATCGCGCTGGCCCATGAAGCCGGTGTCGTCTGCGTGGTGGTGATCATTGTCCGGGGCGGACGCGTGCTGGGCACCAAGGATTACTTTCCGCGTTTTTCCCTGGAGCAGACCGAGGCCGAGTTGTTATCAGCGTTTCTTGGCCAGTTCTATTTCGGCAGTAGTACCCGACGGGAAATCCCCCGGGATGTGCTGGTCACGGCCCTGCCGGAAGAGGGGGAAGTTCTGGCCCAGGCCCTGAGTGAACAGGCCGGCCGCGAGACCCGCATCCGCCAGAACGTGCGGGGCGAGAGGCGCAAGTGGCTGGAACTGGCCCAGACCAACGCCCGGCAAACCCTCACCACGCACCTGGCCAGTAAGGAAACCGTATATCGCCGCCTGCTGGCCCTGAGAGACCTGCTGGACCTGCCCGAGACACCTTCCCGCATGGAGTGTTTTGATATCAGTCATAGCCATGGCGAAAACACGGTCGCGTCTTGCGTCGTTTTCGACGAGAATGGCCCGCTCAAGAGCGATTACCGTCTCTATAATATTGAAGGCATTACTGCCGGCGACGACTACGCGGCCATGAAGCAGGTTCTTACCCGCCGCTATCGCCGGCTGGCCAATGGCGAAGGCAAGCGGCCGGACCTGGTGCTGATCGACGGCGGCAAAGGCCAGTTGAGAATGGCCCGGGAAGTATTTGAAGCGCTGGGAATCCAGAGTATTCCGCTGATTGGCGTTGCCAAGGGCGTTACCCGGCGCGCCGGGATGGAACAGTTGATTGATGCGCTGACGGATCGGGTATTCCGGGTGCCGCCCGACTCGCCGGCGCTGCACCTGATCCAGCACATTCGAGACGAGAGCCATCGGTTTGCCATTACCGGCCACCGGGCCCGCCGCGACAAGAAACGTCGTCAGTCGGCCCTGGAAGGCATTGAAGGGGTCGGGCCAAAGCGCCGGCGGGAACTGTTACGGTATTTCGGCAGCGTGAGAGCATTGCGGGATGCCGGAGTTGACGAGATTGCGAAGGTTCAGGGCATCAGCAAGACCCTGGCTGAATCCATTTATGCCGCACTACAC
>CAYMQO010000272.1:0-3629 GCA_964392405.1 uncultured Marinobacter sp. | reverse complement strand
CTGACTGCCACGTACCCCACGGCTGGACCCACAAGATCGCCCGCAAGATGCAGGCGTCCAAGGAAGTCTGGGGCTGGATATTCGGCACGATCAACACGGAAGAAAAATTCGAAGCCAAGCGCCTGGAACTGGCCCAGCGGGAATGGCACCGCCTGAAATCCAACGATTCACTGGAGTGTCGTAACTGTCACGAGTTTGATTCGATGGATCTCACCCTTCAGGATCAGCGCGCAGCACGGGCCCACTCCACCAGCCTGGCCAGTGGGGAAAAGACCTGTATCGACTGTCACAAGGGCATTGCCCACGAGATGCCGGATCTGTCGGGGGCATCGCTGGCGCATTGAGCGCCAGGCGCGCCCCGCAGGGTTTGTGGTAAAGTGCCGCCCGGTTCACTGCACGGGCGGATACCATGACACTGTTGATTCTGGTCACTGTTCTCTGGGCGTTCTCCTTCAGCCTGATCGGAGAATTCCTGGCCGGCCACGTCGACAGTGATTTCGCGGTGCTCAGCCGGGTGCTGCTGGCGGCGCTGCTGTTCTTGCCGGTCACCCGCTGGGCAGGTGTGCCCGGGCGGCTGAAGCTGGGTATCATGGTCACCGGCGCCCTGCAGTTCGGCATCACCTATCTGTGCCTGTATCGCTCCTTCGCCTATCTCACCGTACCGGAAGTGCTGCTGTTTACGGTGTTCACGCCTCTATACGTGACCCTGATCGACGATGCCCTGTACCGCCGCTTCTCGCCGATCGCGCTTTTGGCCGCTGCCGTCGCAACGCTGGGAGCCGGCATTATCCGCTACGATGGCCTCAGCCAGGACTACCTGACCGGGTTTCTGCTGCTGCAGGTTGCCAATATCACCTTCGCCGCCGGGCAGGTGGGCTATAAACACCTGATGCGGGCATTCCCGTTGTCCGTGCCGGCATGGCGCACCTTCGGTTACTTCTTCTTCGGTGCCCTGATCATCGCCGCACCGTCCTTCATGATCTTCGGCAACGCCACCATGTTGCCGGCTACCGGGCTACAGTGGGGCGTTCTGATCTGGCTGGGGGTCGCGGCCTCTGGTCTCGGCCTGTACCTGTGGAACCGGGGCGCGTGCCAGGTCGATGCTGGCACGCTGGCGGTTATGAACAACGTCCTGGTGCCTGCAGGCCTGCTGGTCAATCTGTTGATCTGGAATCAGGATGCGGACCTGGTCCGGCTGACTGTTGGCGGCGCGGTCATCGCCTTTTCCCTTTGGCTCAACGCCCGTTTCCGTTCGCGGGCAGCGACCGGAGCGGCCATCTGACGTGGGCTCCCGGGGTCGGGTAGGTGACCCCGTGGCCGGATGTTCACATTTCATTACATCCGTTGCGGTCTGCAATTGGTAGAATGCTGTAGGAATTGACTAAAGTCATCTGACCCCTGGCCGATATCCGTCGAATCCCATACTAACAAGATGCACATCTTGCCAATCAGGATCTTTTTCTCATGCGCAACAATGGCCCTGTTACCCAGCGCGAAGCCCGGATGAAACCCGGCAGCCGGTTGATAAGCACGACCACGCTCAAGGGTGTGATTACCCACTGTAACGATGATTTCGCGGAGATCAGCGGATTCAGTCGGCAGGAACTGATTGGCCAGGCCCATAACATCATCCGGCATCCGGATATGCCCCAGGCCGTTTTCAGGGCCATGTGGGAAACGATCGGCGCGGGCAGGCCGTGGATGGGCATGGTTAAAAACCGATGCAAGAACGGTGACCATTACTGGGTAAGCGCCTACGTCACGCCGATCTTTGACTGCGGTGAAATGACCGGGTTTGAGTCGGTAAGGGTCGAGCCCACACGCCAGCAGATCGAGCGGGCGGAACGATTGTACAGCCGCATTAACGCTGGCCAGAAGCCATTGTCGGCAGGCACACACGTGCGCTCCATGCTACGGGCCGGCTGGCCGCTCACCTTACCGCTGGCGACCAGTCTTGCGGCGCTTATCTGGGGGGATTTCTGGCCCGGGGTGGCGTTGATTGTCGGCGGCATTGCCACCGGAGGCTTTCTGCATATGGCGGCCATGAACCGCCGGCTCAGGACGCTGATTGAGTTACGGCCGGATGCCTTCTGTGACCCGGTTGTCGCCCGGACCTATTCCGATGAAAGCGGTGAGCTTGCAAGAATGGGCATGATTCTGATCAGCGAAGGTGCCCGCATTCGCACAGCGCTGGCGCGGATCGAAGACCGGGCCGGGGAGCTGATGCTGACCGCCGAGGAGGGCTCCCGCAAGATCGAACAGGGCGCAAGAGCCCTGGAACAGCAACGGGATGAAACCGATCTGGTGGCATCGGCGATGGATGAAATGCGGGCCTCCATCCAGGAAGTCGCCGCCACCGTACACCAGAACGCCGAAAGCGCCCGGCATACGACTGAGCTGGCGCGGCGAGGTGGCGATCTCAGTGGCGAAGCCTTGCGGGCCATCGAGCAGCTGGTGGCTCAGGGGGCTGCCATTGGTGAGTCTGTTGGCCGTCTCGGGGAATCCACCGAAAGGATTGGCGAGGCGACCCGGCTGATATCCGAGATTGCCGATCAAACGAATCTGCTGGCCCTGAATGCCGCCATTGAAGCGGCTCGCGCTGGCGACCAGGGCCGGGGATTTGCGGTGGTGGCGGACGAAGTGCGAGCCCTCGCACAGCGCACCCGGGAGTCAACCGTGTCCATACACGAGGTGATCGGTACCTTCCGTCAGCAGGTTACCGAAGCCATTGCGGCCATGGAGCAGGGCGAACGGATCGGTAACGACGGCCTCGCCAGAGTCCGGGAAACCGAATCTGCCCTCGGGGACATCGTTGACGGCATTGAACATATGTCCGATAGCTTCATTACCATGTCGGCGGCCTTCGAGGAACAGAGTCAGGTCTCGGATGAGATCAATCAGCAGGTGGTTCGCATCGCCGGACTGTCCGAAACCTCAGCCGAAATGGCCAATGCCGGCCAACAGGCCGGCGCGGATATCAGTGACCAGGCCCGCGGCCTGAACGACCTGGTTGCGCGTTTTCTCACTCGCCGCTGAGTGCCTGTCTTGGCAGAGAGTAGCTGCTGTCGCCCCACCCATACCACGGAATAAGCTCCTATATCAGCCATAATCTTGCGGTTGTGGCTGGTAACCCGGGACCCGGGCTGGCAAAATCCGGCGCCAATTGCTGGTAACAGGCAAAGGATGCTCCGATAAGTCAGGGAAAACCACAACCAGTGACCTATTCTTAGTATTCCACTGAACAATGACAGGGCTTCACTATGTCTGATTCGAACCTGGCCGGCCGTGGCAACTGGTCATCCCGTATGGCCTTTATCCTGGCCGCCGCGGGCTCTGCCGTCGGCCTGGGTAATATCTGGAAATTCCCCTACATGACCGGGGAAAACGGCGGCGGCGCCTTTGTACTGATTTACCTGGCGTGTATTGCCATCATTGGTGTTCCCATCATGATGGCGGAAGTGTTTGTGGGCCGGAATGGCCGTCAAAACCCGGTCGCCAGTATGCGGTTGGTCGCTGAGCGCAACCTCCGTAATCCTGCCTGGCGTATCTCCGCCATCATCGGTGTCCTGGCGGCGTTTCTGATTCTGTCGTTCTACTCCGTCATCGGCGGGTGGTCTGCATCCTACATC
>CAYMQO010000271.1:0-3640 GCA_964392405.1 uncultured Marinobacter sp. | reverse complement strand
GTCATAGGCAGCAACCCGCTCATTCAGCACTTCAAGCAGCCGTCGGTTTTTTCTGGCCTCGGCCTGTACCATTTCCTGCTCGGCCAGTAACCGCTCGGACTCCTGCTGAATGTTCCGCAGATTGGCCTGGAGCTCGGTGACTTCCTGGGTCAGAAGCGCACGATGGCCATCCAGGGAGGGGGCCAAGGCGGGGTTATCGGATTCCAGAGAAAGAGCGCCCTCACCCGCACTTGCAAACCAGTTCGCCAACGCTGTTAACCGTATGCGTTTCAGGGCGGTGCCCCGCCACTCTTGCCGGAACCGTCGAACATCTGCGTCCGTTGTGTTTGTGTTGAGGGTAATCAGCGGATCCCCCGCTTTTACTGCCTGCCCTTCCTCAACATGAATCAGTTCGATAGCCGCCGTTTCCAGGGGCTGTATGATTTTTACCCGCTCGCTGGGAATCACTTTTCCCTGAGCGACCGCAACGATGTCGATTTTACCGAAGGTTGCCCACAGCACCGCTATCGCAAACAGCAGCACAATGGCGTACAGAATCGCGCGGCCGATCGGCGATGCCGGCGTCTTCTCGATCTCGACTGCCGCTGGCATGAACTCGTAAATGTCGTTCTCTGAGAGAACGCTTTTTTTCTTCCGCTTCGGGCTGTCCTGGGCTTTCATGTCAGCCTCACCGACTGGACTTTCTGTGTTCCGTACGCAAAGCCCACCGTGTTTTCGGATTTGGTCGCTGACGTGTGTGCGGCCTCCAGGCCTTCAGCTTTTGGTTGCGTCTTTATGGGAATCGAGGTGCTCTGGTAGTCGTGGAGCCTTGAGTAATAGCCTTTTTGGCCGATCAGCTCGTCATGGCTGCCGTTCTCAACAAGATAGCCGTTCTCCACCACAACAATGCGGTCAGCATGCCGAACGGTGGTAAGGCGGTGGGCAATGATGAAGACTGTGCGCCCCTCACACATGGCCCGCATGTTCTCCTGGATCACCCGCTCTGATTCATAGTCCAGGGCACTGGTGGCTTCATCGAATATCAGGATACGGGGGTTGGTGATCAGGGCCCGGGCTATGGCGATACGCTGGCGCTGGCCGCCAGACAGGCTGGCGCCCTGCTCTCCCACCTGGGTGTCATAACCTTCCGGCAACTCGACGATAAACTCATGGGCACCCGATAGCTTTGCAGCATTCATGACCGCCTCGATGGGCAGGCTGGGATCCACAAACGCAATGTTGTCCTTGACGGAGCCGTTGAACAGGCGGTTTTCCTGAAGCACCACGCCCACCTGTCTGCGCAGCCATGCCGGCTCCATCTGGGCCAGGTCGATACCGTCGATCAGAACCCGTCCCGACTCTGGCAGATACAGCCTTTGAATCAGTTTGGTCAGGGTGCTCTTACCGGACCCTGAACGGCCCACGACCCCGACAATCTCGCCGGCTTTAACGTCCAGCGACAGTTGCTGAAGCACGAAAGGCGCACTGGGGTTGTAACGGAAGTTAATATTGTCGAAGCGAACGTTACCGTCGATACGCGGCAAGGTTGTCCGGTTCGGGTTGTGCCCGGGCTCGGCAGGGGTGTTGAGAATATCGCCCAGCCGTTTGATGGATATGCCGGCTTGCTGGAAATCCTGCCAGAGCTGGACCAGCTTCAGGATCGGGCCGCTGACCCGGCCTGCAATCATGTTGAATGCAATCAATTGCCCAATACTCATTTCATTGGCCATTACCAGGGAGGCCCCGATCCAGAGGATCAGCACGGTCACAATCTTGTTAATAAACTGAGCAGCCTGGTTGGCAATGTTGCCCAGGTTGGTCGCTTTGAACGACGCTGCTACATAGGCTGCCAAGTTCTCTTCCCAGCGTCGCTGCATCTGAGGCTCGACGGCCATGGCCTTGACCGTTTCGATGCCGTACATGGATTCCGTAAGAAAGGCCTGATTTTCGGCGCCCCGTTTGAACTGCTCATCCAGCCGTCGCCGCAGGATGGGCGTAATGATGACGGAGAGAACGACGTAGAAGGGGATTGAACCGAGCACCACCCAGGTCAGTGTGGGACTGTAGAAGTACAGAACCGCAAAGAAGACGAACGTGAAGAACAGATCAATCACCAGGGTGAGGGCCGAACTGGTGATGAAGTTACGGATGGTGTCCAGCTCGCGCACCCTCGCCACCGTGTTACCGACCTGGCGGCTCATGAAATAGGAAATAGGAAGATGCGTCAGGTGATGGAACAGCTTCGAGCCGAGGGTCACATCCACTCGGTTGGTGGTGTGGGTGAAAACGTAATTCCTCAGCCCGTTCAGGAGGACGTCAAATATTGAGATGACGATCAGGCCGAACGCCAGAACATCGAGCGTTGTGAGCCCCTTATGGACTAGCACCTTATCAATCATGACCTGGAAAAACAGGGGCGTAATTAGGGCGAACAGCTGAATGAAGAACGAAGCAATGATGACGTCGCGCAGGAGGTGCTTGTACTTGAGGATGGCCGGGATAAACCAGCTGATATCAAACTTGTCATCGCCTCCCGGGAGCAGACTCCTTTTTGAGACGAGGATGACCTCTCCGCTCCACCGCTCCACCGCTCCAGGAATTGATCTTTGGTCAGTGTTTCCGGGGCCTTGGCCGCTGGGTCCTGAATCAGGACCTCTTCATCCGCCACTTTGGCAAGAACAATGAACCGTCCATCCTTTGTTTCAGCGATGGCGGGAAGGCTGATAGCACCAAGCTTGTCCCAGCGCGTTGTAAGCGCTTTGACTTTCAGCTTGAGGTGTTTGGCTGCCCTGAGGATCTCTGACCGTTCGAAAGGTCGATCATGGGTCCCAAAATGATGGTGAAGCTGATTGGAATCAGCTGCCACCTGATGGTAGCGCGCCAGAATGACAAGTGAGGCCAGACCGGTGTCAACCTTGCCTGATAGCTGGTCACTCTGCATCTTCGTCCTTGAAATGGCGTAATGGTTAGTAATTTTTAACGGAGTTTAGCGACGTATTTTTTTATGAAAATAAATTGTTTTGCTGGTATCCATAAATGCGCTACGCGTCACAATTCCCATCGTGTTCTTTTATAAAAAATGTCTTCATAAAGTACATATAAACCAACCTGTCGCTATCCAACAGTAGTGCTCACAGCCACATATGAAAGATTAGCTTTTCCGCGAACGCTGGTTATCAATCCAGTAGTCAAACGACGGAATGGCTTTTACTGATGAGAAGGTAGCCTCGAAGTCGTGCTTCCGGATCAGATCCGTTTTTCCGAACCTTCTGGATGCTGACGCCGGAAGACCTGCGGCATATTCGCGAGGATGCGGGTGATGTGGGATTTTCTGAGGGAGAGGGCTGAGGGGAATCGGGGGAGGTTGATGGCCCTGACCAGGCAGGGCTCCTACGGAAATGCGCTCCGGTGACACCGGTACCTATGTCCTATCGACAGCCTGTCTCACCGCTTCATAAAGAGCACCCGCCGTGCGTTCGAAAACCCACCGAATAAACCGGAAACTCAGGTCAATAACAGTCGTGACGGCGGCTCTGGCAAATGCCAGCATGTGGCCAAGGAGCCCCCGCGTCTGTTCTGCAAATTCTGTCGATGCCTTGGCAATATCTTCAAGGGTGTGGGCAAGCAGGTCGTAAAAGGTAAGAGTTGTACTGATTGCGGC
>CAYMQO010000270.1:0-3644 GCA_964392405.1 uncultured Marinobacter sp. | reverse complement strand
CGGGTGGATCCGTCGGCGTGGGGCCGCCACCGCCACCACCGCCGCCGGGTGGGCGAAGCGCCATGGCTGAGCCGGCCATGGTCAGGCCGCAGGCCAGTACCAGAGTTTTTACGGTTAAATCTTTCATGGGGGTTACCCTCCGCTGGTTTCCAGTGTCATGCCGGAAGGAATGTTCCGGTCGCCGATCCGTTATAGGGACGAAACAGAACCTCGTCAAAATAACCAGAAGTTCATAGGGTTATGACGAAAATCGCCACTCATACCGGGGCGCTGCCACCGTTGTGACACCAGATGCCAGGGGCGTTCCCGATCATTGGCCCATCCATCAGCTTAACCTGGCTCCTTAAGTCCGCGCCCAATAAGTGAAGTCGTCCGCCCTGACTCTGTCCGGTGGCAGACGGCTGCATAACAGCATGGGGTGTCAGGCAGGCGATGGTCTTAAATTAAACGCAATGAACGACTTGCAGAGTTGTAGTGGGTGATAAATCGTGAAGTGAGGAAATAATCGGAATTGTGCCCCGTCACACGCTACGCGCTCCAGCCTTGATGTCCCCGCGCCCAGCACTGGTACGCGGTCACATCGACGACTCAGGACCAGGTGATGGTTTCTGGTCGGGTCTCATTGCCCCGGAACAGGTGGCCGATCTCCGGAGACACATAGCAGCGATCACCGCGCTCCGGTTGCCAGCGGCTGAACTCCCCGTGGGAAATGCCCACCTCCCAGATATCGTTACATTCCCAGCCGTCCGGTTTCAGTTCCACCCGCACTTCGGCACCGATCAGGTTGATGGCGTCGACCGTGAAGGGCAGGCAGGCACGATCGTCCGGTTCCACCTGAAGCCTGACTTCATGGGGACGCAGGTAGAGCTGGGCATCCGGCGTTGCTGCCGCGCCCGGAACGGCAACCCGGGCATTCCCCTGTTGCAGCCAGCCGTCTGAAACCGAGCCCGATATAATATTGACGTGCCCCAGGAAGTCGAACACAAAGCGACTGGCCGGGTTGGCGTACAGCCGGGTAGGTGTATCGACCTGTTCGATCTGGCCCTGGCTCATCACCACCACCTGGTCGGACAGTTCCAGGGCTTCTTCCTGGTCGTGGGTGACGAAAACGCTGGTGAAGTGGAACTCGTCATGGAGACTGCGAAGCCACCGGCGCAGATCCTTCCGCACTCGTGCGTCCAGGGCTCCGAATGGCTCATCCAGCAGCAGAATGTCAGGGCGGGTTGCCAGCGCCCGGGCCAGTGCCACCCGTTGCTTCTGCCCGCCCGACAGCTGTGCCGGATAACGCCTGGCAAGCTCGGGTAACTGGATCATCTCCAGCAGGCGGTCGACGGTCTTGCGAATCTCGGGTTTGGCAGGTCGCCGGTTCGAGGGCAGCGACTCAAGCCCGAAGGCGATGTTCTGGGCCACGGTCATATGCCGGAACAGGGCGTAATGCTGGAACACGAAGCCGACGTTGCGCTCCTTGACCGGCAGCCGGCTGACATCCCGTTCGCCGAACAGTACGCGGCCATCGGTTGCGCTCTCGAGACCGGCAATAATGCGCAGCAGAGTGGTTTTACCCGAACCGGACGGGCCCAGCAGGGCGGTCAGCTTGCCGTCCGGAATCTCCAGCGAAATATCCCGCAGTGCACGGAAGCTGCCGAAGGACTTGTTCAGGCGATCGATCTTGATGTTCATTGGGGGTTCCTGTCAGCAGGATCGCGGGCCAGCAGGCGGGCCTGGCGCCACTCAGTTATGCCCTTGATGATCAGGGTGAGTATGGCAATGCCGGCAAGCAGAGACGCCGCAGCAAAGGCGCCCGCGATATTATAATCCTGATAAAGCAGTTCAACATGCAGCGATAAGGTATTGGTTTGTCCGCGAATATTTCCGCTCACGACAGAGACGGCACCGAACTCGCCTACAGCCCGGGCGTTGGTCAGGACCACGCCGTAAATCAGCGCCCATTTGATATTGGGCAGCGTTACCCGACGGAACAGGCGCCAGCCGGAGGCGCCCAGGGTAACGGCGGCTTCTTCTTCCTCGCTACCTTGCTGCTGCATCAGCGGGATCAGTTCACGGGCGACAAATGGCGATGTGACGAACACCGTGACCATGACGATTCCCGGCCAGGAGAACATCAACTGGACATCGTGGGTTGCCAGCCAGCTTCCCAGCCAGCCATTGCGCCCGTACAGCAGCAGGTAAAGCAGGCCCGCAACCACCGGTGACACGGCGAAGGGCACATCAATCAGCGTGATAAGCAGCTTCCGGCCCGGGAACCGGAACCGCGTTACCAGCCATGCCAGTGCGGTGCCAAACACCAGGTTAAGGGGCACGGTCAGCAGGGCGACAAACAGCGTCAGCCAGATAGCGTGCAGGGTATACCGGTCACCAATATTCCGGACCAGCGCATCCCAGCCGGCGCTGAAGGCCTGGGTGAAGATCAGCACCAGGGGAATGGCCAGCAGCAGGGCAGAGAAAGTGACCGCAGCCAATATCAGTGTACGACGTACCCAGGGCTGATCGCCGACCCGATGGTGGGACTTGTATTTCATGGCGACTTATTTCCCGTGAAGGCGACGCAGATAGCGCCCCTGCCAGAGGTTAATGGCGAACAGCAACACCAGGGAGGCCATCAGCACTACCGAAGCGATGGCACTGGCGGCGGCGAAGTCGAACTCCTGCAGGCGGACAAACAGCATCAGGCTGGTCACCTCTGTTTCATAGGGCGTGTTGCCGGCGATAAAAATAACGGCGCCGAACTCTCCCAGGCTACGGGTAAAGGACAGCGCGATACCGGTCAGCAGCGCAGGCCAGAGCATGGGAAACAGGATCTTACGAAACACCCGGCCGTCGCTCGCACCCAGGGTGATCGCCGCTTCCTCATCTTCCGCGGGCATATCCTCCAGCACGGGTTGTACCGTCCGTACCACGAACGGAATACTGGTAAACGCCATGGCAATCATGATGCCCAGAGGCGTGTAGGCGACGCTGATACCGATCGCCTCTAGCCACTGGCCATACCAGCCGGACGCCGAGAACAGGGTGGTCAGGGTGATACCGGCGACCGCTGTCGGCAGTGCAAAGGGCAGGTCGACCATGGCGTCAATAAGCCGTTTGCCCGGAAATTCGTAGCGCACCAGGACCCATGCCAGCAGCAGACCAAAGACACCATTAAACAGTGACGCGACAAGGGCCGACCACAGGGTGATCCTGTAAGACGCGACGACCCGGGGATCGGTAATAACGGACCAGTATTGGTCCCAGGTCATGCCGGAAATTTCCGCCACCAGCCCGGTCAGGGGCAGTAGCAGAACCAGGCTGATAAACAACAGGGAAACTCCCAGGCTTAAACCAAAGCCCGGGAGTACCCGCTTGGAGTGGGGTTTGAAAGGTGAAGCGTGGGCCACCGGCTGGTCCTATCGACGACGCTGCAGCTGGTCCAGCTTGCTGCCACTGGCAAAGTGGGTCTTCATGGCGTCTTCCCAGCTGCCGGCAATGTCTTCAATGGGCAGCAGTTTCACTTCCGGGAAGCGGTCGGCAAACTCGGCCTTGACGGTCTCATGATGGACCCGGTAATTAAAGCCCGCCAGCAGGCGCTGGGAGCTTTCGCTGTACAGGTACTCCAGGTAGGCCTTGGCGAGTTCTTCGGTATTGTT
>CAYMQO010000269.1:0-3645 GCA_964392405.1 uncultured Marinobacter sp. | reverse complement strand
GGCCCGAAGCCGGTCCGCTTGATGGACTTGAGAAACTGCTTGGGAATGATCATGTCCGTATCCACATTGGACCGGTCCATGGGGGCAACAATGCCCTGGTGTTGCTGTAATGCGCGCATGGTGGTGTCTCCTGTGGATCGATCAGTTCATCATTTCGCGAACATCAACGAAGTGACCGTTGATGGCTGCGGCCGCGGCCATGGCCGGGCTGACCAGATGGGTACGGCCGCCAAAGCCCTGCCGCCCTTCGAAGTTACGGTTAGAGGTGGACGCGCAGTGCTCGCCCTGCCCCAGTTTGTCGGCGTTCATGGCCAGGCACATGGAACAGCCGGGGTCCCGCCACTCCAGACCCGCCTCGATAAAGATCCGGTCCAGACCTTCTTTCTCCGCCTGGGCCTTGACCAGTCCGGACCCGGGGACCACCATGGCCTGCTTGAGGGTCGGCGACACCTTGCGACCTTTCACCACATTGGCAGCCTCCCGCAGGTCTTCGATACGGCTGTTGGTGCAGGAGCCGATAAACACGCGATCCAGCCGGATATCGGTGATCTTCTGGTTGGGCTCCAGCCCCATGTATTTTAGCGCCCGTACGATGCCTTCCCGTTTGATGGGGTCTTCTTCCCGGGCCGGATCCGGCACAACGCCATCCACGCCGGTCACCATTTCCGGGCTGGTGCCCCAGCTCACCTGCGGCCTGATGGCCGAACCGTCCAGTTCCACTACCTTGTCGAACACCGCATCCTCGTCACTGTGCAGGGTGCGCCAGTGCTGTACGGCCATGTCCCACTGCTCACCTTTGGGCGCAAAGGGGCGGCCCTTGACGTACTGGATAGTGGTATCGTCAACCGCCACCATGCCCACCCGGGCGCCGGCTTCAATGGACATGTTGCAGATGGTCATGCGACCTTCCATGCTCAGGTTGCGAATGACTTCGCCACCGAATTCAATGGCATAGCCCGTACCACCGGCGGTGCCGATCTTGCCAATGATGGCCAGCACCACATCCTTGCCGGTAACGCCGGGACCCAGCTTGCCATTGACCCTGACCAGCATGTTTTTCATCTTCTGCTGGACCAGGCACTGGGTGGCCAGCACATGCTCCACTTCGGAGGTACCGATTCCGTGGGCCAGGCAGCCAAACGCGCCGTGGGTGGACGTGTGGGAGTCACCACACACGATACTCATTCCCGGCAGGGTCGCGCCCTGCTCCGGACCGATGATATGGACGATGCCCTGCCGCGGATCCCTGATCTTGAACTCGAGAATACCGAACTCGTCGCAGTTCTGGCCCAGGGTCTCGACCTGAATCCGGGACACGGGATCGACGATACCGTCGATGCCCTGCTCACGGTTTGTGGTGGGTACGTTATGGTCCGGGGTCGCGATGTTGGCATCGACGCGCCAGGGCTTACGGCCAGCCAGACGCAACCCTTCAAAAGCCTGGGGCGACGTCACTTCATGCAACAGATGCCGGTCGATGTAAATCAGCGCTGAGCCGTCATCTCGCTGTTTGACCAGATGATCGTCCCATAATTTATCGTATAAGGTCTTGCCCGCCATGATGGTTCTCTCTCGGTTATCCGGGTCTGCGGTATTGCACGGTCTGAATTTTACGCTTTCCCGAAAAATAACTGCAATTCATCTTTGTCATCGGTATGATTCCCAAAAGGAATGCATAGTAATCTTTCGTTAACCTGAATCAGCTAAGGCCCTCCCTATGGATACCAATGCCCTCAAAGCCTTTGTCGCCATTGTGGACCAGAGCTCGTTCTCTGAAGCAGCGGAAGCACTGCACCTGACCCAGCCGGCCATCAGCAAGCGACTGGCCGCGCTCGAAAATCAACTGGGTACGCCCCTGCTGGAACGAAGCCAGCGGCAAATCCGGCTGACCGATGCCGGCGCGCGCCTGTTGCCCCATGCCCGGCGGATTCTCGATGAAGTCCATAACGCCCAGCAGGCCCTGGTGGACCAGTCCGGAGAGGTGTCGGGACATTTGGCGCTGATCGCCAGTCACCATATCGGGCTACACCATCTGCCGGCCTGGCTGCAGCAGCTGAGCCAAGCGCATCCGGAAATTTCCCTGGGTCTTCAGTTTATCGATTCGGAAGGCGCCTACGACCAGATGCTCAGGCGAACCGCGGAGCTGGCCTTCGTGACCCTGAGTGAGAGCATGGATCAGTCATTCGAGGTGCACCTGCGCTGGGAAGACCGGATGGCGTTCGTGGCCGCCCCCCACCACCCACTGGCCGCGCTGGAAGACGCCAACCTCGATGCCCTGTCTGCCTATGATGCGCTGTTACCGGAAGCAGGCACAGCAACCTTCCGCTCGGTGAGTCGCCTTTTCCTGGGAGCCGACCTGCCACTGAATCTGCCCATGCCGACCAACTATATGGAAACCCTTAAGGTGATGGCCGGCGCGGGTCTTGGCTGGAGCGTGTTACCCACCAGCATGGTGGACGCGTCCCTGAAAGTGTTACCTGTGCCCCATCAGGTCAGCCGGTTGCTGGGTGCTATTGGCCTCAGGGGTCGCACCCTGAGCCCCCAGGCCCGGGCGTTGCTGGACATTGCGAACAGGCTCAGGCCGGAGGCGGACGCAGCCATCGCCAGGTGATGCCCATGGCGAAGACCATGGCAACCGCTCCCCCCCAGAAGGCAACGGATGTGCTGAAGCCATGGACAAGGAAGCCGGACAGCCAGGCACCCACCGCGCCCCCGGCCCCGAACGTAAGCCCCGCATAAAGGGCCTGGCCCTGGCCGTGGTGGTGGGGGCCAAAGAAGCCCTGCACATACTGTACCGAGATCACATGCAAAGCACCGTAGGATGCGGCATGCAGCAGCTGGGCAAAAATCAGGACCGGAACCAGTTCAGTTGCCTCAGCGATCAGGATCCAGCGGACCATGGTCAGCAGCAACGCTGTAATCGCGATTTGCCGTACAGAGAAAAACCGTGTAATCCAGTGCATGCCCAGAAACAGGCCAATCTCGGCGATCACGCCCAGTGACCAGAGCAACCCTATGCTCAGCTTGCCATACCCGTACTGCTCCAGATGAATGCTGAAGAATGTGTAGTAGGCCCCGTGGGAAACTTGCAGGAGGAAATTCATGGCGAAAAAAGCCACCACGGACGGATGGCTGACAATGCCTTTCAGGTTTTCAGCGGACAGGGTCTTTTTCTCACCCCGCTCGGAAGGCACCAGAAAGGCGGACACCACAATACCGGTAAACACAGGCAGCAACAGCCAGGGCAGGCTATTGATGGGCACCAGTTCGAGCACGCCGCCGATAATGGCGACGGCCCCGATAAACCCCACTGAGCCCCATAGCCGGATACGACCGTATCGCTCCTTCTGGCTGCCCAGCACCCGCAAGGTGATCACTTCGTACAGCGGCAGGATGGCATTCCAGAAAAAGGTAAACAGCAACATGACCAGCAGCAGGCCGTAGAAGTCCGGCTCAAGAAAAACACCGGCAAAACACAAGGCGCCCATGACGGCGCCGAAGCGCACCAGCCGGACCCGCAGGCCACTGCGATCCCCCAGCCAGCCCCAGACACTGGGGGCGACGATCTTGGTGAGCTGGATGGTAGCCATCAGGGTGGCGATCTGAAGATAGGAAAAGCCCCGCCCTTCCAGGTACAGGGACCAG
>CAYMQO010000268.1:0-3646 GCA_964392405.1 uncultured Marinobacter sp. | reverse complement strand
GATCGTCAAAATTATCGGTGAAGAGCACTTCAGCCTGCGCCAGGTGCGACACAAGTGCGAGCGAGGCGATCCACGCCCAGCGATGGTGTGGCACAGGTGTGCTTCTGCTTACGTCCCTGTCAGTCACGGTCATTCCTTTTTTGCGCGCTGTCGAAGTGATAAGTACCTGAAGCCAGTCTATCGCCGCAACGGGTATCAATGCCGTGACCGAGGTCGTAGAACAAAACAGATGAGCTAACAAAAAAAAGGGTTATGACCGAAGCCATAACCCTTTGAATCTGGTAGCAAGGGGCGGAGTTGAACCGCCGACCCCAGCATTATGAGTGCTGTGCTCTAACCAACTGAGCTACCTTGCCAATTCGTTTGGCATTACGCCCCAAACGAGGCGCGTATTTTCAGTATTCCGGACGGTTCTGTCAAGGCCTGTTCGGGGATTTTTTTCAAACACTTACACGTTGAAACGAAAATGGATGACATCTCCATCCTGGACGATGTATTCCTTTCCTTCGAGGCGCCATTTGCCGGCGTCTTTTGCGCCCTGTTCGCCGTTGTGCTGGATAAAGTCGTCGTAGGCGATCACTTCTGCCCGGATAAAGCCCCGTTCAAAGTCGGTGTGGATGACTCCGGCAGCCTGGGGGGCGGTAGCGCCAATACGTACGGTCCAGGCCCGGACCTCCTTCACGCCGGCGGTAAAGTATGTCTGCAGGCCCAGGAGCTTGTAACCGGCACGGATGACCCGGTCGAGGCCGGGCTCGTCCATGCCCATCTCGTCGAGGAACATGGACTTCTCGTCATCTTCCAGCTCGGCGATTTCGGCTTCGATCTTGTTGCAGATGGGCACCACCAAGGCGTTTTCCTGCTCGGCGATGGACACTACGGTATCCAGGTGAGGGTTATTCTCGAACCCGTCCTCGCTGACGTTGGCGATGTACATGGTGGGTTTAACGGTCAGCAGGCACAGCTCACGGATCAGTGCCATCTGGTCGTTGTCCAGGTTCATGCTGCGGACCGGTTTGCCTTCGTTCAGCACCGGCAGCAGTTGCTCAAACATCTCCAGCTGCGCCTTGGCGGTTTTGTCACCGCTCTTGGCAATGCGCTGGACCCGCTTGATGGCCTTCTCGACGGTGTCCAGGTCGGCCAGTGCCAGCTCGGTATTGATAATCTCGATATCCGCTGCGGGATCCACCTTGTTGGCCACGTGGATCACGTTGTCGTCTTCGAAGCAGCGTACCACGTGAGCAATGGCTTCAGTCTGACGGATATTGGCAAGGAACTGGTTGCCGAGACCTTCGCCCTTGGACGCACCTTCCACCAGGCCGGCAATATCCACAAACTCCATGGTGGTAGGCAGTACCCGCTGGGGTTTGACGATTTCTGCCAGTTTGTTCAGGCGCGGATCCGGCATGGGTACCACGCCGGCATTCGGTTCAATGGTGCAGAAAGGGAAGTTCTCGGCACTGATTTCCGCTTTGGTCAGCGCATTGAAAAGGGTGGATTTGCCGACATTAGGCAGGCCGACAATACCGCAATTGAATCCCATGGAGTGCCTCTGTAGATCGAGTAGGGGGCTGCAAAATGGCCGCGATGGGCGGCGTGGCCCGAAAATTTGCGTGGATTATACCCGTTGTGCGGGGTTCGGTGCGAGTAGGGTACCGGTTGGGCATCGGGCAATGGCACGCAGCTGCCGGGTAATGGTGTTAGCGTCCCGAAGACCGTGCGAGGTCAACTGGCGGGTTTGACGCTGTGCAGGCGGTTCATGGCGGCAGACAGCTTACCGCTCGCCGCATCCGGCAACACCCGCAGTGTCTCATCAATAATACTGCTGAGTTGTTCCGTTTCCTGCTTGCCCAGTCGTCCCAGCACGTAACCGGTGACCTGGCGACTATCGCCGGGGTGGCCGATGCCAAGACGCAGGCGCTGAAATTCCCGGGTCCCTAGATGGGAAATGGTGTCCCGCAGGCCGTTGTGGCCGCCGTGGCCGCCACCTTTTTTAAGCCTGGCGGTGCCGGGGGGCAGGTCCAGCTCATCGTGGGCGACGAGGATCTGATCCGGAGTGATTTTGAAGAAGTCAGCCAGTGCCTTTATGGCAAGGCCGCTCCGGTTCATAAAAGTGGTGGGGTTGAGCAGATGCAGGTCCAGACCCTGCCACTGGATACGTGCGTAGAGCCCGTGGTACTTCCTTTCGGGGCGGAGCGTCTGGCCCGCATCACGGGCCAGCGCTTCGACGAACAGAGCGCCGGCGTTATGGCGAGTATGCTCGTAGTCGGCCCCGGGGTTACCAAGGCCCACCACCATAACGATATCCTGTGCCATAAACGCCTGCTCCTCAGTGTTCCCCTGTGCCCTTCAGCTACAGGGGAGCGCCGGGAATCACTCCTTGTTGTCGTCGCCGTCTGCCGACTCTTCGCCTTCTCCGGACTCGTCAGTCTCTTTGGCACCCTTCGGCTTGCTGATAGACACAATCGCCTGGTCGTGCTCAGCGCCGTGCTGCAGTACCGGGATGCGGACGCCTTCCGGCAGCTTCAGGTCGCTCATGTGAATGACCTGGTCCATTTCAACGTCCATCAGGTCGATTTCGATGAACTCTGGCAGATTCTGTGGCAGACAGGCAACTTCTACCTCGGTCATCAGACGGAAAGCCACGCCGCCATAGGTCTTGATAGCAGGCGCTGCTTCTTCGTTCACAAGGTGGATCGGCACGTTAACGTGGATCTCTTCGTCCTTGCTGACGCGCTGGAAGTCGGCGTGGGTCAGCAGCGGCTTGTACGGATGACGCTGCAGGTCTTTCAGAATCACGCTCTCTTTCTTGCCCTCAAGATTGATGGTCAGGATGTGAGAGTAGATGGCTTCGTCTTCCAGGCTTTTCTTCAGCTCGTTGTGCCAGATGCTGACCGGAGTAGCATCTTTGCCGCCACCGTAAATAATGGCGGGAATCTTCCGTTCCTCACGACGCAGGCGGCGGCTCGCACCTTTCCCCTGATCGTCGCGAGGAAATGCTTCAATCTCGAATTCCTTCTTGGACATGGTCATTACCTCGTTGAATCACTCACCGGGCCCGCGACCAGGCTGGCGGCGGTGATATCTGTGAATGCCGGCTTGTGCCGGCCATGAAAACAGAACTGGAGCCTCGCGATAACGGGGCTCCAGTTCCGGAAATCTCAGAGTCTTCTCTGTTGGCCTGACGCTGACGGCGGTCAGGCGTTCTCGAACATGGCGCTGATGGACTCTTCGTTGCTGACGCGGCGAATAGATTCCGCAAGCAGCCCGGCCATTCCGAGGAGGCGGATTCTATCACAATTCTTCGCCTTGTCACCCAGGGGGATGGTGTCGCACACCACCAGCTCGTCCAGCTGGGAAGAATTGATGTTTTCAATCGCCGGGCCGGAAAGCACCGGGTGGGTAATATACGCCACAACCTTGGATGCGCCCTGTTCTTTAAGGGCGTTGGCCGCCTTGCACAGGGTGCCGGCGGTATCGACGATGTCGTCCACCAGGATGCAGGTTTTGTCCCGGACGTCACCGATGATATGCATTACCTGGGCAACGTTGGCCTTGGGTCGGCGCTTGTCGATGATGGCCAGGTCGGCGTCGTCCAGGCGCTTGGCCACGGCCCGGGCGCGAACTACGCCACCGACGTCCGGAGATA
>CAYMQO010000267.1:0-3651 GCA_964392405.1 uncultured Marinobacter sp. | reverse complement strand
GTACGGCCGGCTGGTGGGAATTTTTCTGGGCGAATGCGGTCATTGCAGTGGCTACCTCCTTGTCCGTTAGAAAGTACTCCCGGAAGCCGGCTGGCGATATCACACAGGTTAAGAATAGCCCTTGAGCGGAATGGGATGAGGGCGGTTTTATAACTTTTGGAAAGCTTTCAGACCGCGGAGAAACAGGGAAACCGACGCCCAAGATGCAAAAATTGCGGGTTCGCGGTTACGGAAGATTAATCGCGGTTTTGTTGGTGATATCACTGTATGTATCACGGCGCCATGGCAGGCCGGGAAGCGGAGAGTGGGCAGCAGGTCACGATTCTGCTGAAACGGGGGGCATGAGTTGGAATCTGAGTGCGGGGATAGAGACATTGCCCCGCTTTTTCAGTAACTTGTCAACCGATTGCCCAATCAGGTGCCCTGAGTCAGGGTCACATGTTGTTTATCCTGGAAGCGTATCCATGAGAATAACCAATCACCTCCCACGGCAGGTGGCGCTGTTCCTGATTGTTACGAGCTGTCTTTCGGCAGCAATACTGACATTGCTGCTGATGCTGCTGCCCAGCTATCCCGTGTCGCAGATCTGGCAACTGTCCCCCGGCGGCGCTATTGGTGTGGCAGCCGCCAGCACGACTCTGGGAGCCGTGCTGATCGGGGACCGTCTGGGACGACTGATTCTGCCCGCACTGCTTGGCCTTTACGGAGGTGCCAGTGCGCTCTACCGGTCGCTGTCACCGGTTCTGGAAATCGAGCTGCCAGCGGAGCCCTTCCTGCTACCCGTTATTCCGGGCCTGCTATTGATTTTGCTGGCTTATTGCTGCTGGTTCGGTAATAAACGCAGCCTGGGACGCTTCCTCTGGCGGGTAGGTGGCGTAACCGGCGTTATTTTCGGCGTGATCGCGCTGATCGCTTCGTCCGAGCTGGCCGCTGGCGGCGCGCTGGAACTGGTGCGTAATCAGGCGATGCCGCTGGGTGCGATTGCAGCGATTGGTCTCGGCTTCGCGTTCTGGCTGGCCAGTACCGGACAGGGCGGAGCGGAAAGGCTCAGGCTTTCCCGGTCGGCCATGGTGATGGGGCTGTGCGCCATCGCCGTTACGTTTTCACTGGCCTATCAGGTAACCCACACTCAGGAACAGGCCCGGCAGGCCCTGACCACTCAGTGGCTGGCGGACTATTCGGACGGGCTCAATACGGCCCTCCGGGACCGGGTTTTGATGCTGGAGCGTCTGATCGACAGCTGGGCACGACTGGACGACCGCCTGACCAATGACGACCTGGCCCGGGATGCCCGCATCCTGATGGCGGATCACCCCAGCCTGCAGGCAATGCTGAAAATCAATAAAGGCGCCCAGGAAAACTGGCGTTTTTCCCACGACCCGGAGCTTAACCTCTGGCTCGAAGGCCAGTTGATAACGGACGACGGGCTGCGGTGGATCCGGCTCTTCCCCGAGCGCAGCGAGACCCATTCCTGGCTGGTACCCAGCGCCGACCATCCCGCGCGGATGCTGGTGCTGACCCGACCTGCAGACAGTACCCGCCAGTATCTGGTGACTCTGCTGGATCTGGAATCCCTGATCCATAACGAGTTGCCGGTAACTCAGGACGGTATTGGCCTTCAGGTCACCGGTCCCCGGGGCTCTGTTGGTTCCTTCGGCAAGTCTGCTTCTCAGGACAGCGCCATCGTGGTCGCAAAGCAGTCCTTCCGGCTGGGCGAAAACGGCAACACCATTACGCTGTCCGCCACCGATATACCCGGGCTTTTGGGATTGCTTCCTTCCGGGATTCTGCTGCTTGGCCTGATACTCGCCTTCGTCACCATGCACGAACGCACCATTATGGAAGAAACCCGGTTACGGGCCCTGGCTCTGGCGGATGAGAATCAGCGCCTGCGGACACTCGAAGACCGCAATCCGGACCCGGTCTTCGTTATCAACCGGGAGCGCCGGTTCCAGCGACTGAACGCCGCGACAGCGGAGATCCTGGGCATGGCCGCCGGCCGTCTTACCGGTATGGATCTGCGCGAGCTGATCAACGAAACCACTGTGCCCCTGGACGACCTGATCAAGCTGGAGCACGCCCTGAATCAGGCCATGAGCGGTCTCACCCCGTCCAGTATCGTACTTTCTTTTCAGATGTTCGGGCGGGAGCCCCGTCGCTTCAGCCTGGTGTTTATTCCCATACTGAGCCAGGGCGAGACCGAAGGCGTTTTCGGCGTGGCACGGGAAGAGCCCGTCTGGCGTCCGGTAGAGACGTCCCTCAGCAACCAGACTTCCGGTGCGTCGTAAGCTTATAATTGTCTCCCGGTGATAACCTGACTGAGGAGAATCTGTTGATGACCGTCATACGGTTGTGGGACCTGCCCCTGCGTCTTTTTCATTGGCTACTGGTGATTGCAATCGTCGGCGCCGTAGCCACTATCAAGGCAGGTGGCGGATGGATGGTCTGGCATGAGCGGTTTGGGCTGGCCGTGCTGGGATTGCTGACCTTCCGCGTGCTCTGGGGTTTCGTCGGCTCGCGGTACGCCCGTTTCAGCACCTTCCTGCCGGGACCCAGAGCCATCTGCCATTATCTGCGAGGCCAATGGCAGGGCATCGGTCATAACCCGCTAGGTGCCTTGTCGGTATTGGCGTTACTGGGGCTCTTCGGATTCCAGGCGGTATCGGGCCTCTTCGCCACCGATGAGATCGCCTTCAATGGCCCACTGCGACCTCTGGTCTCCTCAGACTGGAGCAACCAGCTGAGCAGCTGGCATCGTCGTACCGAATGGTATCTGCACGGGCTGGTAGCGCTCCATATCGCCGCGATTGTTTTTTACCGGCTTTTCCGCAAGGAAGACTTGGTCCGCCCGATGATCACCGGCCGAAAACACGTTGCGCCGGAACTGGCGGCGATTGAAAAGAACCAAGGTAAAGAAGACAGCGGGAAAAAGAGCAGGGCAGTAGCGTTCGTGGTCGCCGTTGCGATAACCGGCGGCGTCATCTGGGCAGCCAACGGAGGCCTGATTGCACCCCCGCCAGCTCCCGAGCCACCAGCTTACGACCTCGGCTGGTAACGCCGCACATTATTTCGCGCGGAAGTCATCGTGACACGCCTTACAGGTCTGGCCCACCTTAGCAAACTGCTGGGCCAGAGCCTGCTGGTCGCTGGTGGCCGCGACTTCCTTAAGCTTGTTCGCCTCCCGAACAAAATTACCACCCACTTCCCGGGCCTTCTCCGGTTGTGCAAAGAACTCCGGCTTCAGGCGCGTGTTGTCAGCCTTGTCCAGAGCAGATTCCGGACTATAAAGGGCGCCCATCCCTGAGTTTGCCGCAGCGGCAATGGCATTCGCTGCCGCCATCATCTGGCGGGCGTCAAACGGGACACTTCCATCCACGGCCTGGGCTTTGATCTTGCCCATATTCCACGAAATAAACTGATAGGTCGCCTGGCGCACCTCAATCTGGTCCTCAACGGTCATCTGTGCAGCCACTGGCAACGCCAGGGCACCGGCGACCACGCCGGCAGCCAGGATTCTGGCTAGTTTCATAGGTTCTTCCTCTCATCAGTGATGTCTGGTTATGACGATTAGCAGCAACCAGACGGTGTTTAGTACCAATAGAAATAGCGGGCTAATCTTACGGGATGAGGAAAAGGGGCGCAAAGTGACGT
>CAYMQO010000266.1:0-3662 GCA_964392405.1 uncultured Marinobacter sp. | reverse complement strand
GGCGGACACCTTCGAGCGGAAGACTGAAATCTGTAAGCGGTCCTACGACCTGCTGGTGGGCATAGGCTTCAACCCGGGTGACATCATTTTTGACCCGAATATTTTCGCCATCGCTACCGGTATTGAAGAGCACAATAACTACGCCGTGGACTTTATCCAGGCTACCCGGTGGATCCGTGAAAACCTGCCCCATGCCTCGGTCTCCGGCGGGGTCAGTAACGTGTCCTTTTCATTCCGCGGCAACGACGTGGTGCGGGAGGCGATTCACTCGGTCTTTCTCTATCACGCGATCAAGGCCGGCATGAACATGGGTATCGTCAACCCCGGCCAGCTGGTGGTGTATGACGAAATTGACCCGGAACTGAAAGAGCTGGTGGAAGACGTTGTGCTGAACCGGCGGCAGGACTCGACAGACCGCCTGCTGGAAATTGCCGAGCGCTACAAGAACCAGGGCGGCAAAGCCCGGGAGGAAGACCTGTCGTGGCGGGAATGGCCGGTTGAGAAGCGCATTGAGCATGCCCTGGTCAAGGGCGTAACCACGTTTATCGTTGAAGACGCCGAGGAGTGCCGCCTCAAGGTCGATCACCCCATCGAGGTAATCGAAGGCCCGTTGATGGACGGGATGAACGTCGTCGGCGACCTGTTTGGTGACGGCAAGATGTTCCTGCCCCAGGTGGTGAAGAGCGCCCGGGTCATGAAACAGGCCGTGGCCCACCTGATTCCGTATATCGAGGCCATGAAAACCGAAGACCAGCAGGCCAAGGGCAAGATCCTCATGGCCACGGTGAAGGGCGACGTACACGATATCGGCAAAAACATTGTCGGGGTGGTACTGCAGTGTAATAACTACGAGGTGATTGATCTTGGGGTAATGGTGCCCTGTGAGAAGATCCTTGAGACCGCCCGCAAGGAAAACGTCGATATGATCGGTCTGTCGGGGCTGATCACTCCGTCCCTGGACGAAATGGTGCATGTTGCCAAGGAAATGCAGCGCCTGGACTTTAACATCCCGCTGATGATTGGCGGTGCAACGACGTCCAAAGCCCATACAGCGGTGAAGATCGAGCCTCAGTTCAAGAACGACATCACCGTATACGTTCCTGACGCGTCCCGCTGCGTAAACGTGGCGTCTACTCTGCTCAGCCGGACCGCAAAACCGGAATACGTCGAGAATATCCGCAAGGAATACGACGAAATCCGCGAGCGCCGCAAAAAACGGGGCGACCGTACCAAGCTGGTCTCCCTGAGCGAAGCCCGTGACCGGGCACCGGAGATCGACTTTGCCAGCCAGCCGCCGGCTCGTCCCTCGTTCCTTGGGGTGAAGGCGTTTGAAGACTATGACCTGACGGAGTTGCTGGATTACATCGACTGGACGCCGTTCTTCATCTCCTGGGACGTGTCCGGTAAGTACCCCGCCATTCTTGACGACCCGAAACGCGGTGAGGTTGCCCGCAGCCTGTTCAACGATGCCCAGGCGATCCTGAAACGCATGATTGAAGAGAAGCGGGTCCGTGCGCGGGGCGTCATTGGCTTCTGGCCAGCCCGTCGTCGAGGCGATGACATCGTCGTCTATAAGGATGAATCCTGCAGCGATGAGCTGACGGTACTCCATCACCTGCGCCAGCAGGATGAGAAAAAGCCCGGACAGCCCATGCAGGCGCTTTCCGACTTTGTCAGCGATGACCCGGACGTTTGCGACTACGTGGGTGGCTTTGCTGTCACTACCGGTATTGGTGCCGAAGAGTTCTCGCTGGCGTTCAAGGACGCCAACGACGACTACAACGCGATTATGGTCAAGGCCCTGGCAGACCGCCTGGCTGAGGCCTTTGCTGAGCGAATGCACGAGCGCGTACGGAAAGAGTTCTGGGGTTATCAGCCGGAAGAGTCACTGGAAAACGAAGATCTGATCCGTGAGAAGTACCAGGGCATTCGCCCGGCGCCTGGCTATCCGGCCTGTCCGGACCATACCGAGAAGGCCACGTTGTTCGAACTGCTGCAGGCAACGGAGAACGCCGGCATCGAACTGACGGAGCATTTTGCCATGTTCCCGACGGCAGCGGTTTCCGGCTGGTACTTTGCCCACCCTGAGTCGAAATATTTCTCAGTGGGCAAGATTGGCAAGGATCAGGTTGCCGACTATGCGGAACGCAAAGGCCTGAGCAGAGCGGATGCCGAACGCTGGCTCGCCCCGAGCCTCGCTTACGACCCGGCGGAATAAACCGGCACCGGCTCAACTTGTCTGCGTATCCGAAAGCGCGTTATAACTGCTATAACTATTGCGGTAGACGATACGCAACAAGTCATCCGGAACGGGAGTTCTCATGCCAGAGCCGATGTCAGAGCAGTCTTCCAACAACGATAGGCCTGCCCGGCCCAAAGGTCCGGGTTTGCTGAAAGTTCTGCAAAGTATCCTGGCGGGCGCGTTTGGTGTTCAGTCCGCCCGCCGCCGGGAAGAAGACTTCAGCAGTAGTAGCCCCCTGCCCTATATTATTGGCGGGCTGCTGTTTACCCTGATCTTTATCGGAACGCTGGCCCTGATTGTTCAATGGGTGCTGTCAGGCTGACGGGGCAGCACCAGCCTGTATCAACGGCAAACCTCTGACTCCGTTCAGTGCCCTGCGACCCAGGTCACTGCAAACGCCACCACAAGCAGGATTAGCATGGTGATGGCGATGGCATCGACCTGGCTGTCTTTCAGGCTGTGTTTCTTCATGAATGATCTCCGCTGCTGCAATTGTTGGTTTTGTTAAGCACGAAAGCCGGTTGAGGCGACCGGCCTTACTAATCTAGGTGAGCCATAGGGCCACGTCCACCCACGGGACGCTTGTCGCCCCGATTTGTTAACCCGCCGTACTTATTTTCCTTTCCGGCTGCAATGCCCTTATCACTCTAATCGATTACCATATCTTAAAATAATCGTTTTAAGAATAAAGACATAGTGCTATTCTCTCCGCAACCACACTGGTTGATCCAGATCATGTCGACCAGCCGCACCAGGCGTATCAGGATTGCCCCACTATGTACGTTTATGATGAACATGACCGGCAGATGCTGGTTGAACGTGTTGCCCAGTTCCGGGACCAGACCACCCGGGCCCTCGCCGGCGAACTGAGCGAAGAAGAGTTCCTGCCTCTGCGCCTGCAGAACGGGCTGTACATACAGCGCCTCGCGCCCATGCTGCGGATCTGTGTGCCCTACGGCATGCTGCGCTCGGTACAGCTGCGCCGCCTGGCCCGCATTACCCGGGACTACGACAAGGGCTACGCTCACTTCACTACCCGCCAGAACGTGCAGCTTAACTGGCCGGCGCTGGAAGACGTGCCGGATATTCTCGCCGAGCTGGCAGAAGTGGAAATGCACGCGAATCAGACCAGCGGCAACTGTATCCGTAACACCACAACGGACCAGTTTGCCGGTGTGCAGGCAGATGAGATCGCTGATCCGCGGCCCTACTGTGAAATTATCCGGCAGTGGTCCACCTACCACCCGGAATTTGCCTATCTGCCCCGCAAGTTCAAGGTAGCCGTCAACGCCTCCGAGCATACCGATCGCGCTGCTATCCAGATTCATGACATTGGCCTGCAGATGGTACGCAATGACGCCGGCGAGCTGGGCTTCCGGGTTCACGTAGGCGGTGGCCTTGGCCGCACGCCGATGGTCGG
>CAYMQO010000265.1:0-3674 GCA_964392405.1 uncultured Marinobacter sp. | reverse complement strand
GACACACCAGGGTTGCCATGAAGGCGGTTTTCACCGAGCCCCAGTAAGCCGCCACGTAAAGGCTGTCGGACGCCAGGAACAGGTAGTTGCCAAAGTTGATCACCACCGACAGGCTGTTATCGAGCCAGCGGAACACTGGCTCGTAGGGTGGGATAGCCATAACCGCCGAGGTCAGGCTGATCTTCAACACCAGTGCGAATGGCAGCAGGAAAAACACGAGCAGCCAAACGAACGGAATACCGAATACCACCCGGCGATGGAACAGCACCGCACGCACCCGCTCGGCAAGAGGGGCAGGAAAGATTGACCGTTTCATGGGCTCAGTTCCAGAGCAGGATGGGGCTGGAGGCTTCCCAGGACACATACACCCGGTCGCCCCAGGTGGGCCGCTCGCCCCGCCGTTCCACGTTGGCCATGGTGGCCTGGACCCGCTTCCCGCTGGCCAGTTTCACGTAATAGGACGTGATATCGCCCAGGTAGGCGATATTGTCCACCGTGCCGCAGCTCCAGTTGGCATCGCCTTCCGGCTTGTCCGTGGTCAGGTAAATCTTCTCGGGGCGCAGGGCGATCAGGGTTTCCGTGGTTTCTGCAGGTGTGGTAACACCCCGGTCGATAAACACCGGTGCATCCAGCAGCTCACTGGAGAGCGAAATGCTGTCGGAATGGTCCGCCAGGATGTTCGCCTCAAAGATATTCACTGAGCCAATGAACTCCGCCGTCATGCGGCTGTTCGGGCTTTCATAGATATCAATGGGGGACCCTACCTGGGCGATCCGGCCCAGGGACATGATCGCGATGCGGCTGGCCATGGTCATGGCTTCTTCCTGATCATGGGTCACCATCAGGCAGGTGACACCGACCTTCTCCAGGATATCCACCAGTTCCAGCTGCATTTCCGTGCGCAGCTTTTTGTCCAGGGCGCCCATGGGTTCGTCCAGCAACAGCAGTTTGGGCCGTTTCGCCAGCGAGCGGGCAAGGGCCACACGCTGTTGCTGACCACCGGAAAGCTGGTGAGGGCGTCGCCGGGCGTAGGGCTCCATCTTCACCAGTTTCAGCATGGCCGTGACCCGTTCGCGGATTTCGCCCCGGGGCAGCCGGTCCTGTTTCAGGCCCATGGCGATGTTCTGCTCCACGGTCATGTGCGGGAATAGGGCGTAGGACTGGAACATCATGTTGGTAGGGCGCTGGTACGGCGGCAGGGCGGTAATGTCGTGCCCGTCCAGTACGATGCTGCCGGAATCCGGCGACTCGAACCCCGCCAGCATGCGCAGCAAAGTGGACTTACCCGAGCCGGACCCGCCCAGCAGGGCGAAGATTTCACCCTTGTGGATGTCCAGGCTCACGTTATCCACCGCCAGCGTGCTGTCAAAACTCTTGGAGATGCCCCGGATGCTGAGAAGTACCTCCGCTTGCGCGGAGGTATTGTTGACGATGGCCACCGGTCAGCGTCCGGACTTCACGCTGGTCCAGGTGCGGGTCATCAGGCGCTGGGCGTCCTGAGGCCGGCCTTCCATCAGATACAGCTTTTTCATCACTTCGTCGGTGGGATAGATGCTGGTGTCACCCAGGATTTCCGGGTCGACAAACTCATCCGCTGCCTTGTTGGGGTTGGCATACCACACGTAGTTGGTAACGTCGGCAATGATGTCCGGGCGCATCAGGAAATTCATCAGCGCATGGGCATTTTCGGCGTTAGGGGCGCCGGCCGGGATGGTCATCATGTCAAACCACAGCACCGCACCCTCTTTGGGAATGGTGTAGCGGATGACGTTGCCGTTGTCGGCTTCCTCAGCACGGGCAGCAGCCTGCAGGATATCGCCGGAATAGCCGGCCGCCAAGCACAGGTCGCCATTGGCCAGGTCGCTGATATAACGGGACGAATGGAAATAGGTGATGTTCGGGCGCACGGCCTTGATCACGTCACCGCCTTTTTTGATGTCGTCCGCGTTGTTGCTGTTGGGGTCCAGGCCGATATAGGCCATGGCTGCCCGTACCATTTCCTCGCCGGAATCCAGCATGGCAATGCCGCAACCGCCGGCGGCCAGTTTGCTGGTCACCTGGGGGTCAAAAACCATGGCCCAGGAGTCGGTCGGGGCCTCATCGCCCAGGATTTTCTGAATGCGAGCCTCGTTGAAGCCGTACCCGTTGGTACCCCACAGGTAAGGCAGAGAGAACTGACTGCCCGGGTCGACCTTCTCCAGCTGCGTCATCAGATCCGGATTCAGGTTTGCCATGTTCGGCAGCTTGCTGTGATCCAGTGTGACAAATGCCCTGGCAGAGATCTGCTTGGCCACGTAGTGGTTGGACGGTACGACCAGGTCATAACCGGAGCGACCAGACAGCAGCGCGGCTTCCAGCACTTCGTTACTGTCGTACACGTCATAGACAACCTTGATGCCGGTTTCTGCGGTGAACTTCGCCAGAGTGTCCTCGGCGATGTAGTCAGACCAGTTATAGACACGAACCTCGCCGGCAGCCAGGGCAGCGGTAGAGGCAGTGGACACAGCAATAGCGGCGGCAAGCGCCGCTGGCTTACACAACTTCAACATGGTGTTGTCCCTCACGGAAAAGGGATGGAATCAAAGCGTGCAGGACGCACGCGGTGTTGTGCAGGTCTGCTGAGGGTGGTCTGGGCGGCCTGGCGGTCGCCGTCGACTCCTTTGAGGCTTGTCCTGGAAACGGTGAAGAGAGGACAGCACCGTATTCGCGCGATATTTATCACGACTTTTTCGGCCAGACCAGAGAAATCTGTCCGGCAGGGCTGCGGATTGTGCGTACGGGGAGATAATGCACAACCACTGGTTTATCCTTGTCCCATCTTTCCGCCGGCGCCTGGCCGGTTTCCTGATAACAAGGAGCCCATAATAATGAGCAATCTCCCCCAACTCACCGATGCCCTGCTGACCCTGGAAGACCGGGTAGCGGTGCTGACCCTCAACCGCCACGACCTGCGCAACGCACTGACCGGCTCGAACCTGATCGACGATATTGTCACTACCGCCGACTGGGTGAATCACTGTGACGACGTCTCGGTGCTGGTCATCACCGGCGCGGGTTCGGCATTCAGCGCGGGTGGTAACATCCGCGATATGGCCGAGCGCGGCGGCGACTTCGCCGGCGACGTGGCGGAATGCGCCGAGCGCTACCGCAAGGGCATCCAGCGTATCCCGCTCGCGCTGCAGGCGGTCGAGGTGCCAGTCATCGCGGCAGTCAATGGCCCGGCTATCGGTGCCGGCTTTGATCTCGCCAATATGGCCGATGTACGTATCGCCTCGGAAAAGGCAAAGTTCGGCGAGACTTTCCTTAACCTTGGCATCATTCCCGGCGACGGCGGCGCATGGTTTATGCAGCGGCTGATCGGCTACCAGCGTGCCTTCGAGCTGACTATGACCGGACGCATTGTGGAGGCGAAGGAAGCGAAGGAAGTGGGCATTGCCCTGGAGGTGGTGCCCGCCGATCAGTTAATGCCGACCGCCCTCGACATGGCCCGGCGCATCGCCAGCCAGCCTCCGAAGGCGACGCGCCTCACCAAACGCCTGATGAAAATGGCCCAGCGGATGGAGCTCAAGGACTTCCTGGACCTGTGCTCGGTCTTTCAGGGCATGTGCCACAACGAGCCCGAGCACCTGGAGGCGGTGAGCCGGATGCTGGAGTCCATGGCGAAGAAGTGATCG
>CAYMQO010000264.1:0-3678 GCA_964392405.1 uncultured Marinobacter sp. | reverse complement strand
TTTTCCGTATCAACCGATGACATGCAGCTCACCAATAGCCATTCTATGAATTATTGTCAGAGGCCCCCTCCAGGGGCTTCCACCGCACCGCCACACCATTGGTGTAGCGGGCATCAATCCTTTCCACCTGATCTGCCCGGCTTGCCAACTGCTCACCGTAGACGGTGAGAAAGCGCTCAAACCGCTGTTCCACCTGATCCCGCCCCAGCGCGACCTCAATGCCATTCGCCAGGGTCAGCGTCCACGCGCCGCGCTCTTCCAGTGCAATCCCGGCAAAACCGATACCCCGTGCATCCAGCCGTTCCGCGATATGCCGTCCGGTGCCGATGACTTCCCGCGTCCGCCCTTCCGGCCCCCGCAGTCTGGGCAATGGCCCGGCGACGTCCCGGTTTGCCGGCGCAAACACCTCGCCGGTGCGACTGATCAGTTGCGTATCGTTCCAGTAGGCCAGCGGGCGATGCTCCCGAATCTCGACCACCAGACCATCGGGCCATGCCCGTTTAACCGCTGCACTTTCCACCCAGGGACGCGCCTCAAAAGAGCGCTTGATATCCGCCAGGTCCGTGGTAAAAAAGCTCTCACCGAGCCATTGGGCCCCGTGCCGTTCCAGGGAGTTACGGTTCTCACCGACAAACGTGCCCTGAACCTCAATGCGCATAAACTGTCGATCCATGGCGGCCAGCAACTGTCCGGTGCCCCAGGGCACCAGCGCTGCCACAAACACGACAACCGTACCGATGCCCAGTTTTCCCCAGGGCACGCTGGCCAGCACATCGGCCAGCACTCCGAACAGAGTCTGCTCCGGACCGGATGAGGTCGCCCCGCGCCGCCTCGGCGGTTCAGACGGCACAAACCGGCCCCTTAGCAGCATCTGCTCAAGCATCGCTGTCCTCTCCTGCCGGCAGGGTGTCCTTGAGGATCCGGACCACCAGCTCCGACATGCCGATGCCCGCCGCCTGCGCGGACATCGGTACCAGACTGTGGCCGGTCATGCCGGGCACTGTGTTGACCTCCAGCAGCCAGAAGCGACCTTCCTGGTCTTCCATAATGTCGACCCGCCCCCAGGTGCGGCAGCCCACGACCCGGAACGCTTCCAGCGCCAGGTTCTGGACCAGCGCTTCCTGCCACCCATCCAGCCCGCAGGGGATGTGATAGCGGGTGTCATTGGAAACGTATTTGGCCTCGTAGTCGTAAAAGTCGTGATCGGTGCTTAATCCGATCACCGGCAGGGCCTGGCCCTGCAGGATGCTGACCGTGTACTCCGGACCTTCAATCCACTCTTCCACCAGCACCAGCGGATCGTGAGTCGCTGCATCCCGGTAGGCCGCAATCAACTCGTCCCGGGTATGCACCTTACGCACGCCGATACTGGAGCCTTCCCGCGCCGGCTTGACGCTGAGGGGAAACTTCAGGTCCGCAAGTATGGAGCTGGCCTCATCCTCACGATTCATGGCGCGAAACGCCGGCGTCGGCAGGCCAAAGCCCGCAAATACGAATTTGGTCCGCAGCTTATCCATGGCCAGCGCCGACGCCAGCACGTCGCTGCCGGTGTAGGGGATGCCCGCCTGGGACAGAATCGCCTGCAGGGTACCGTCCTCACCGCCTCGGCCATGGAGCGCGATGAACACCCGGTCGAAATCCGGATTCCGTACTGCCTCAAGCAGGCAACCGGTGATATCCCGGCCGAAAGCGTCAACTCCGGCTTCCTGGAGGGCCCGGGTAACCGCCTCTCCGCTTTTCAGCGAGACTTCCCGCTCGGCGGAGTCGCCTCCCATAAATACGGCGACACGACCCAGCGCCGCCCGGGTTTCGGCGTCTACCTGGAATGTCCGGTTTCTTGCATCAGCCACGCCCTGTCACTCCATTCGCTGCAAGTTTTGCTGCTACGCCACCGATATCGCCGGCGCCCTGAGTCAGCAGAAGGTCCCCTTCCTGCAGAATGTTGGCCAGCACGCTTTCGAGCTCAGCGACATCCTCCACGTGAATGGGATCCACCTGGCCGCGCTGGCGAATGCTCCGACACAGCGCACGGCTGTCCGCTCCGGGCACCGGCGCTTCGCCGGCAGAGTAGACATCCATCATCAACAGGGTGTCGACTTCCGACAGCACCCTAACGAAATCCTCATACAGATCACGGGTACGGGAGTACCGATGGGGCTGATACAGCATCACGATACGCCGCCCCGGCCAGGCGCTCTGGGCTGCCCGGATCACGGCCTCGACTTCCGTGGGGTGGTGGCCGTAGTCATCCACCAGGGTTACCGAGCCGTTGCCCACCGGATAATCGCCATAGACCTGGAAGCGCCGGCCGACGCCGGCGAACGCTGCCAGCCCCCGGCAGATAGCACCATCATCGATCCCTTCATCAGTAGCCACAGCAATGGCGGCCAGGGCATTGAGAACGTTGTGGCGGCCGGGCATGCGCAGCTCCACCGGCAGGTCGCTACGTCCACCCGGTCGTTTGACGGTAAAGCGCGTACGCAGGCCATCGGCCTCGATATCCACCGCACGATAATCGGCGTCGTCCCGGTCGATGCCGTAGGTGATGATGGCCCGGGAAATCTGCGGCAGGATTTCCGCCACGAAGGGGTCGTCGAGACACATTACCGCGACCCCGTAGAACGGAAGGTTGTGAAGGAATTTCACAAAGGTTTTCTTGAGCTGGGCCACATCACCGTTATAGGTGTCCATGTGGTCCGCTTCGATATTGGTCACAACGGCAACAAGGGGCGTCAGGTGCAGGAACGATGCGTCACTCTCGTCGGCCTCGGCCACCAGATAGCGTGACCCGCCGAGCTGGGCATTGGTGCCGGCACTGTTGAGCTTGCCGCCGATTACAAACGTGGGGTCAAGGCCGGCTTCACCGAAAACTGACGCGATAAGGCTGGTCGTGGTGGTTTTGCCATGGGTACCTGCCACCGCGATGCCGTGTCGGTAACGCATGATCTCCGCCAGCATTTCGGCCCGGGGCACGATCGGCACCCGGCGAGCCCGGGCAGACGCCACCTCGGGGTTGTCATCGGCGACGGCCGACGATACCACCACCACATCCGCCACATCGCTGTTACTCTCACGGTGGCCAATATGAACGGTAACGCCCAGACCCTTCAGGCGGTCGGTCACCGGGCCCTCGCGCAGATCCGACCCCGAAACCTCATAGCCCTGGTTGCGCAGCACCTCCGCGATGCCGCACATGCCAGCGCCGCCAATACCGACAAAATGTATATGGCGGATACGGCGCATCTCGGGGATCTGATACACCAGTGGCGGGTTGTTGAAATCAGGCATGGGCAGCCTCCAGACAGTAATTCACGACTCTCTCCGTTGCATCGGGGCGTGCCAGCGTACGGGCTGCGCGTGCCATGTTAATCAGGTGTTCCGGCCTGGCCAGCAGGTCCGTCAGGGTATCGGCCAGCACGGCATCGTCCAGTTTGTGCTGGGGCAGAAGCAGTGCCGCCCCGGCCTTGACCATATAGCCGGCGTTTCTGGTCTGGTGGTCATCGACCGCATGGGGGAAAGGCACCAGCAGGGCACCAACGCCGGCGGCACACAATTCCGATACGGTCAGCGCTCCAGCCCGGCAGATCACCAGATCCGCCCAGCCATACGCCTCCGCCATATCCTTGATAAACGGCTCAACAGAGGCCTCAACACCGGCCGCCTGGTATGCCGCCAGCG
>CAYMQO010000263.1:0-3681 GCA_964392405.1 uncultured Marinobacter sp. | reverse complement strand
CTGTTACGGGCCGTCAGGGAACCATAAAGAGGCACCACGGACAGTAACACCGACAGCAACAGGGCGATAATGAGCGTGACTTGTCCGAGTTCGGGAAGCATGGAAATCTCCGTTCAGAGCGTCGGGTAAATGGCGGCAATCAGTATTCGGGCATCTCCCGGCCTTCTTCGGCAGCCCGGGCCGCGGACCGCTTGAGCGCTTCGTTTACTTCAGGCGGCATGTACTGTTCGTCGTGCTTGGCCAACACTTCACTGGCCATGAACTCGCCGTTTTCATTCAGCTGACCGGTGGTGACAACCCCCTGCCCTTCGGCAAACAGGTCCGGCAGGATACCTTCATAGTGAACCGTCAGCGATGCGGCATAGTCCGTCACCCGGAAGCTGACCTTGAGGCTGTCCGGATCCCTCTGCACGGAGCCGTCCTCGACCATGCCACCGGCGCGGATCCGGACGTTTACCGGGGCCTCACCATCGGCGATCTGGCTGGGGTCGTAGAAAAGGTTGATGTTCTGCCGGAAGGCGTAGGTGGTCAGTCCCACTGCAATGGCTACCCCTGCCAGCAGGCACAATACAATGATGAGTTTACGCTTACGTACTGGATTCATGGCTTACTGCTCGACTCATTCTGGGAAATGGAAACTCGCTGAAAGGCGCCTCCGACCAGGCGCATTTCAGCTTCGGCCTGTTGACGTACCGTGCCCATTTTCTGCTCCTGCTGCTGCCGACGCACAAGGTTCCGGCGCTGCCGGATCGATGCCTGTGCCATCCCGAAAAGAAACAGAAAGAACACGCCATAGCAGGTCCATACGTAGGGGCCGTGGCCTTCCATGGCGATAAACGCGCTCAGGGAATCAAACGCCATAACCTCAGGCTCCTCCGGATTTCAGTTGCGATCGACCGCCGGCCGCGACCAGCTCTTTCACCCATCGGGTCCGGCGCTCGCGACGCAGGACTTCAGTCTGCATACGGTAAAGGGATATCCAGCCGAACAGCAGATACAGGCCCAATACCGACAGCAGCAGCGGCACCCACATCTCCGGTGGCATGGTCGGCTTCTCCGTGAGTTTGAAGGTGGCCGGCTGGTGCAGGGTGTTCCACCAGTTGACGGAGTATTTGATGATGGGAATATTCACCACGCCCACGATCGCCAGCAGTGCCACCGCCTTCGCGCCGGCTTTCTCGTCGGAATGGGCCAGACCCAGAATGATGATGCCCAGATACAGAAGCAGCAGGATCAGCATGGACGTAAGGCGTGCGTCCCATTCCCACCAGGTGCCCCAGGTAGGTTTGCCCCAGACGGCACCGGTGAACAGGGCCAGCAGAGTCAGGACCGCACCAATGGGCGCTGCGGAACGGACAAATACATCCGCCAGTTTCATCTTCCAGACCAGCGTTATCACGCCGGCAATGGCCATCATGATGTAAACGGACTGAGCCAGCAGTGCCGTGGGCACATGGATAAAGATGATCCGGTAGCTGTTACCCTGCAGATAGTCCTTGGGCGCAAACGCCAGCCCCCAGACAAGACCGGCAAGCAGCAACACCAGCCCCAACCCCAATAGCCAGGGCATAAAGCGGCCGGCGATTCCGTAAAACCACTTCGGTGAGCCCAGCTTGTGAAAAAATTGCCACATCGGGTTTATCCCTTGATCCTGTACCTGACGGTACCCGGGCCTGACCAACCAGGCCTAGGAAACCGATAAACTGATTTTCAATGCTACCGCTGCCGCCACGGGCGCCAACACCAGCGCCAGCACCAGCATGGCCGCCATCAGGGCCAGATGCCCGGATACGTCGGAACCGCCAGCCGCAGCCATCACCGTGCCGGTGCCGAAAATCAGCACCGGAATATACAGGGGGATGATCAACAGCGACAGCAGTACGCCTCCCGCCCGTAGACCCACGGTCAATGCGGCTCCTACCGATCCGATCAGGCTCAGCACCGGTGTGCCGATCAGCAGCGTTAGACACAGAACTGCAATAGAGTTCCCGTCCAGAAACAACATCAGCCCCAGCAGGGGTGTCAGTAGTACCAGCGCAAGCCCGGTGACCAGCCAGTGGGCCAGTGTTTTCGCCAGCACCAGCACAAACAGCGGCTGCGGTTGCAGGGCCATCTGCTCCAGGGTGCCATCCTCGTAATCGAACCGGAACAGGTGATCCAGCGACAACAGTGTGGACAGCAGGGCCCCTGCCCATAGAATCCCCGCGCCGGCTTCCTTCAGAAAGCTTGATTCCGGGCTAACCCCCAGCGGAAACAGTGCCACCACCATGATAAAAAACAGCAGTGGATTGAGCAGGTCCTGCTTCTGGCGGATGCTCAACTGCAGGTCTCGCCGTACAACCGCCAACATGGCCGCTATCAGCCCCGGTGAGGAGGCTACCGGATCAAGCACCGGCACGGATGGTGTTTGCTGTTGCCCCACTCAGCCTGCCTCCCTGCGGTCATCAACAGCCGGGCCGGGGGCCGGGGCATCGCCCAGTCGAATCCGGTGCATATCCGCTATGGCTGGCTCGTGGTGGGTGGTCATGACCACTGCCCCGCCCTGGCGCACCCGTTCCTCCAGCAGTCGTTCAACCGCAGCCACAGCGCCAACATCCAGTGCCGTAAACGCTTCGTCCAGCAGCCACACGGGTTCATCCGCAAACATCAGCCGGGCCAGTGCGACCCGGCGTTTCTGGCCGGCGGACAACTGGCCGCTGGGGACCTGTGCCCAGGGGCCAAGCCCCACCTGCTCCAGTGCCTGCAACAACACATTGGTACTCACCCGCTGACGCCCTGCCACCAGCGCCTGAAGGTTTTCCAGCGGTGTCAGAAGCACCTTGATGCCCGGACGGTGGCCAAGATACAGCACATTCCGGCGTACCGTGTCCCAGTGCCTGTGTCTGGGCTCATTACACCAGTAGACCTGCCCGCTCCAACTGTCGTTCAGGCCGGCCAAAATGCGCAGCAGGGTGGTTTTTCCCGACCCGTTTGGCCCCTCGACACGGGTGAGGCTTCCCGGCACTATGGAGAAACTCAGGTTGCTGAAGAGCGTCCGGCCGTCGCGCTCGCATGTAAGGCCCTCGGCCCTCAGCAAGGAATTGGCGTGTTGCAACGGCTCAGTCATTCAGGCCTCAAGGTGCGGGGGACAGGAAAACCATGCCCCGGAAAAACGGTAAGCCATTCGTTACGGCGCTCGCCAGGTGAATTTCTGGCGTGGTGGTCATTATAACGAAACGGCCGTTCGATTACTCTTGCCCGACATCAAATCCAGGCGTCTTACTTAACAAAACCCATGAAATTACCGCACGGTAACCCGACCCCAGGCCAGCCCCCAAACCGGCCCGGCACGACTCCGGAGGCAAGCCCGACGCGACCTGCCAGGCCGCTGCAACAATTGCAACTGGAGAACCGCCAGGCGGTGGTCGCCCGGGTGGCGGAACTGATGACGGAACGCAGTCAGCCTCAGGCGGTGCTGGAAGTCCGCGGCCAGCGCATCACGGTGGAGCTGCCGGCCAACGGGCCGGAACTCAGGGTCGGTGACCTGATCCGGCTGATGCGGGATGGCCAGTCCCTGACCCTGCTGGACAAACTGCCGGCAACGGCAGAAGCCCGGCTGGCGCACGCCCTGTTGCGGCACCTGCCCGGACAGCAGAGCCTGGACAGCGGCCTGACCCGTCTGTTCGCGGCGCTGACCAGCGG
>CAYMQO010000262.1:0-3683 GCA_964392405.1 uncultured Marinobacter sp. | reverse complement strand
GGGGTACAGGAAGAACCCGAATGTTCGCATTCGGGTTTTTTTGTCCCTGCCTCTGATCTGATCCGGTGGAGGCGTGGTGTCTCAAGAAGCTGTTGTTGCAGGGCGTGAACGGACGGTCGAAGACCTGACCGCAACGCTTGGCGATTATCTGGATTCCGGGCGTATCAATCAGGTGCGCCGGGCCTACTATTATGCCGAGCAGGCCCACGAGGGCCAGATGCGCCGCAGCGGCGAACGCTATATCAGCCACCCTCTGGCGGTAGCCACGATCCTCGCCGAAATGCGTCTGGACCATCAGAGCCTGATGGCCGCCATGCTTCATGATGTTATCGAAGACACCGGTATCCCCAAAGATGCACTGACCGAGCAGTTCGGTGAGTCAGTCGCCGAGCTGGTAGACGGCGTCTCCAAGCTGACACAGATTGAATTCCGCTCCCGGGCTGAAGCTCAGGCAGAGAACTTCCAGAAGATGACGCTGGCCATGGCGCGGGATATCCGCGTCATTATCGTCAAGCTGGCCGACCGCCTGCACAATATGCGCACCCTGGGCCCTATGCCCTATGAGAAGCGCCAGCGCATAGCCAGCGAAACCCTGGATATCTACGCGCCCATTGCCAACCGCCTCGGTATGCACCGGGTCTGCACGGAGCTGGAAGATCTGGGCTTCGCAACGCTTTATCCCATGCGCGCCAAATACATCTCCAAGGCGGTGACCAAACTACGGGGCAGCCATCGGGAAATCATTGACGATATCCGCGGCAAGCTGGAAGACCGGCTACGGGAACGTGGGCTACCGGGACGTATTGTGGGGCGTGAGAAGCACCTGAACTCCATCTATAGCAAGATGAAGTTCCGCCATAAGTCCTTCCATGAAATCATGGATGTGTACGCGTTTCGCATTATCACCGATACCGAGGACGACTGTTACCGCATCCTCGGCGCCGTCCACAGCATGTACAAGCCGCTACCGGGACGCTTCAAGGACTATATTGCCATGCCCAAGGCCAATGGCTATCAGTCCCTGCATACCACCCTGTTTGGGATGCACGTGAATATCGAGATCCAGATCCGCACCGAAGAGATGGAGCGTATCGCCAACGATGGCATCGCGGCCCACTGGATGTACAAGCAGGACAACTCCGCCGCCAGCTCCGCCAACCAGATCCGCGTCGACCGCTGGGTCAAGGGATTGATGGAAATGCGGGAGCGGGCGGATGACTCGCTGGAGTTTATCGAACACGTCAAGACCGACCTGTTCCCGGATGAGATTTATGTGTTTACCCCCCGGGGCAAGATTCTGGAGCTGCCGTCAGGGGCCACCGCGGTGGATTTCGCCTACGCCATTCACACGGATATCGGCAACGCCTGCGTCGCCTGCCGCATTAACCGCAACCTGGGCTCCCTGAGCCAGCCTCTGCAAAGCGGTCAGACGGTGGAGGTCATTACCGCCCCCAACGCCCGGCCCAATCCCGCCTGGCTCAGCTTTGTCGCTACCGGCAAGGCGCGCAGCAGCATTCGTCACGCACTTAAGGCACAGCGTCGCACGGAGTCGGTGGACCTGGGCAAGACGTTGCTGAAACGGTCCCTGCTAGCCTTCGGACAGAAACTGTCGGAACTCAGTCAGGAGCAGATTCGGGCGGTGGTGGACCACAACCAGATGGCCAGCTTTGACGACCTGCTGAGCGAGATTGGCCTGGGTAACCGTATGGCCTACCTGATCGCCCGCCAGCTTGTGGCCGGGGAGCCAGGTGGCGACACCGGTTCGCTGGAGACCAGCACAACCGCCGGCGAAACCGACCGCAGAGGCAGCGCCATTACCATCCGTGGCACCGAAGGCCTGCTGGTGCGCTTCGCCAGTTGCTGCAAACCCATTCCCGGCGATCCGGTGGTTGGGGTTATGGATTCCGGCCATGGCCTGGTTATCCATACGGACACCTGCAGCCGCCTGCCAGACAGCAAGGAAGGCCGGGCCCATCTGATGCAGTTGACCTGGGCCAAAGACATCACCGACGAGTTCTCGGTTGAGCTGCGGGTCGAACTGGAACGCCAGCGGGGTGTGATTGCAGAGGTCGCCAATGCCGTCGTCAAGGCGGATGGCAACATCGAGCGCATCAACGTAGAAGAGCAGAATGCCCGCCTGAGCATTGCCAGCCTGGTGGTCCATGTGAGCGGTCGCCGGCATCTCGCCCGGGTGATGCGCCGGGTGCGGAATATCCGTGCCGTCACCCATATCAGTCGGGTAAGAAGCTAGCGAACGGCACCGATAGCACGCCCGCTTTTTTCAGGAGTTTAAGTCATCATTCGTTTCAAGGACGCCAGTTCATGAGTAACAAGTCGATTATCCGGACAGACGAAGCGCCAGCCGCCATTGGCACCTACTCCCAGGCGGTAAAGGTGGGCAATACAGTGTATCTGTCCGGCCAGATTCCACTGGATCCGAACACCATGGAAGTTGTCGCCGGCGATTTTGCCGAAAACACCCGCCAGGTTTTTGAAAACCTGAAGGCAGTCTGCGAGGCTGCCGGCGGTAGCCTGAAGGATATCGTCAAACTGAATATCTACATGACCGACCTGAGCAACTTCGCCACGGTCAATGAAGTCATGGCCACCTATTTCGAGGCGCCGTATCCGGCCCGGGCAGCGGTTGGCGTTGCCGCGCTGCCCAAAGGGGTGCCGGTGGAGATGGACGGCGTTATGGTGATCAGCTGACCGGTTTGTCCCGCAGCGCGTCGATCATTGGTTGATAACCGCTTCGAAAATCCGGATAGGTAAACCGGAAACCGGAGTTCAGCAGGCGCTGGTTGCTACAGCGCTTGCTGCCGCCGCGTCCGCCCCGGCGACCGTCTGCAGCGGGCGGCTGACAGGGTAGCTGCTGGCGAATCCAGTCGACAACCTCGTCCAGCCTGACCGGTTCCTCATCGCTCGCCACGTAGCAGTTTTCCAGGGGCTGACCTTGCAGGGCGCGGTGTACCAGATGCACACACGCCGCCGCGGCATCCTGCTCGTGAATCCGATTGGTGTAGGGCCCGGGAGAATCCGGGTTCAGCTCGCCGTTAATAACTGACTGCAGGAAACGTCCCCGGCCGGGTCCGTAAATGCCGCTGTAGCGAATTACGGTGGCGGGTATTCCGCTACCCAGCGCCAGTTGCTCACCTTCCAGGATGCGCTGACCGCTAAAGCGCGCCGGCGCCACAGGGCTGTTTTCGTCGACTTCCGAATCATCGTTCTGGCCGTAAACGCTGGTGCTGCTGATAAAAAACAGCCGCTTCAGGCTGGAGCGGTCAATGGCGGCCAGCAGATTGGCCAGGCCATCCACATACGCGTTGCGATAGCCGGCATCGTCGTAGCTGGATGGGGTCAGGCAATAGATCACGATATCCGGGCTTTGCGGCACGACTCTGGCCACTGCCGCCGGATCAAGCAGGTCCGCCGGGGCGGGGTGAATGCCTGGCGGAATGTCGCTGGCGGTGCGACGCATCCCCCAGACTTCCGCTGTGGCAGCCAGATCACTGGCGATAACGCCGCCGAGAGCGCCGCAGCCGGCAACGAGGATGTGGGGGCGGGGCTTGTCTGCAGTGATTGCCATAGTCTATTTCAATCCTTATCCTTGAACTCATTAAGAGCAATGGGAGCCTGTCATGACCCTGACCGAATTACGTTACATTGTCACGCTTGCCAGGGAA
>CAYMQO010000261.1:0-3728 GCA_964392405.1 uncultured Marinobacter sp. | reverse complement strand
CCAACCGGACCAGTACCTGTGGATGCACCGGCGATTCAAAACCCGGCCAGACCGGAACGACCCTGCTTTCTACGGCAGTAAACGCTGAAGGACGACCGAACTTATGGCATCGACCAAGGCCAGGCTCGCCATTTTTGCATTACGGCAGGCGGGCAAGCTTTCCCTGAGTACGGCGCAACGCATCGGTCGCGTACTCGGCACCTTGTGCGGATGGTTTCCAACCCGTGCAAAAGCAGTCACGACCGCCAACATCAACCTGTGCTTCCCGGAATTGCCTGAAGACCAACGCCAGCGGCTGATTCGCTCCAGCCTGCGCCACTTCGGCCAGACCTTTATGGAGATCCCGCTGATGTGGGAATGGCCGGTGGAAAAGTGCCTGGGGCTGATTCGTGAAGTCGAAGGGATTGAACTGGTGGATCAGGCAATCGCCGACGGGCGTGGTGTCGTACTGCTGGCGCCTCACCTCGGCAACTGGGAGCTGATCGGGATTTATTTTTCGTCACGCTATCAGATGGCCGCGCTGTACAGCCCGCCACATATCAGGGAGTTTGAGGATTACATGAACCAGGTCCGGGAAAGGGCGGGATCGACCCTGGTAAAAGGTGACCGTCGTGGGCTGGTGAAGATGGTGAACATTCTAAAGGACGGAGGCATCGCGGGGGTTTTGCCGGATCAGAGCCCAGGCCGAGAATCCGGTTATGTTTTTGCACCATTTTTTGGCCATGACGTTCGCACAATGACGCTGGCTTCCAAGTTAATCGCCAGATCTGGAGCTGCATCTTTCGTCGCATATGCCGAACGTCTTACGGGTAGCCGCGGTTTTCGGATTGTGGTTCGACCTACAGCTCCCAGTATCGACAGCGAAGATACCGTCACAGCGGTGTCGGCCCTTAATCTGTCGGTAGAGAATAGTGTGCGGGAAGTTCCTGAGCAGTATCAATGGGAGTACAAACGCTTCCGCCATTTGGCGCCGGGCACTCCCAACCCCTACGACAAGCAGTAATAGTTACGCCGCTTTCCTGGCAGCAGTATGGTATATCAGGCTGCCCATTTACGCCCGGCTAGCCCAGCACCATCTCTAGCACCCGCTCCATGTTCCGGGCGTGGGAGAATCTCGTCTCTGCCCGGGTTCGGCCCGCGCGCCCCATGCTTTTACGAAGCCCTTCATCCTGAAGCAGCCGTTCCACTTGCTTCCGGAAGCCGTCCTCGCTCTCATAAGGGGCCAGGAGACCGGTTACTCCATCCTCTACCATTTCTGGCATACTACTGACTTCGTACGCAACCACTGGCAAACCCATCGCCATGGCTTCAACAATCGCGTTCGCCGAACCCTCATACCTGGAAGGGAAAACAAAAATATCCAGCGCTTTTAATAAAGCCCGGGTATCATCAATAAAGCCAAGGAGAATAATATCGTCATCCAGGCCATGGGAGGTTATCTGGACTCGCAAATCCTCTTCAAGCGGTCCGGTGCCAGCGATATAAAGCTTCACCGGGAACCCGGAAGCCTTCAGCCCTGCAACAAGATTTACCAACATTAACTGGTTTTTCTGATCCACCAGACGTCCCGTGGTCCCGAGAATAAACTCACCGGCCTGCCGTTTAATGACGGGAATACCATCAAAGTCGTCGTAGTGATCGAAGTTAACGCCGTTGTAGACCAGATGGACCTTATCGCGATCAATGATCGATGTGTTGTTCTTTACCAGAGAACGCCCAATCTCTTCAGAATTTACGATCACATCGGTGACCACCTTGCCGAACAGGTAACGATTCAACCAGGTATCTCTGATGGGTTTTGGCATGCCACGGCGATAGATGATCTTTTTAACTCCGGCGAGACGCGCCGCAACCCCGGCAAGCTTTACATCAGAAGGAAGGTTAAGAATTACCGCCGCGGTATCTGTGGAACGGAACTGAAGATAGAGCCGGAGCAGCTTGAGCGGATTAAGAAAGCTGAGGTTGCCAATGGGGACGCCAACCACCCCCAGCCCCGCTTTAGTCATCCGCTGTGCCAGTGCACTACCCGGGGCCACGATACCAACTACTTCACACCGGCCATTGAAGAAAGTAGCCGCGTGAAAATGCCACTTTTCCCCGCCGCCCCAGGTTCGGGCGCTATTCACGAAAAAGACCTTGCGACTCACAGGCAGGCCTTCAGAACTTGCTGCACCGAAATTCCGGTAAGACATCCGTAATGGCCAAACCGACAGGTGCGATCAAAACACGGACTGCATTCCATTGGGTGTCGGAGAATAACGGCATTCTCCGTAAGAGGAGGGGTGAACTCAGGACTGGTGGACCCATAAATCGCCACCACATCAGCACCCGATGCAGCGGCCACATGCATCAGACCGGAGTCATGGGTGACAACTTTTTTGCAGTTACTGAAGAGATCCACAACTTCTTCCAGCCGGGTTTTCCCGCAAAGGTTAACGACCCATTCCTGACCATCAGCAATCTGATCACCTGCTCCGTCGTCCTTGGGCCCACCAATCACCCACACCTGATAACCCTTCTCGACCAGTTGCCCGGCCAATGCTCGGTGATTCTCCAGGGGCCACTGCTTGGAAGGGCCAAACTCTGCCCCCGGACAGATTGCGACCGCAGGACGTTCATTGTCCAGCTCCAGTTTGGCCACCAGACTGGCCGCGTTGCCGGCATCAACGGTCAACTCGGGATTGGGTACTTCGAACTGATACTGCTCATACTCTTCCCACGTCGCTCCTAGCCCAAGATAGCGCCAGACGGTCTTGTCGACAACTTTCTCACCAACCCGGGTCGGACGCCGCCGCCGTGCATCCGTCAGCACCAGCGTTCGGCCCTCACCGCTGAACCCTACTCTCTCTGGAATACCTGCAAAAAAAGGAACGAGTGCAGATTTCAACGACCGCGGCAGAATGATCGCCTTATCGTAAGAGTGAGAAGCCAGGGATCTGGCAAGCCGCCACTGGGCCTTCAGCGCAAGCTCTCCACTTTTCCATGGTGCTGCGATACCCTGCTCGACCTCTGGCATTCTCGCAATGATGGGCAGTGACCAGCCTGGGGCCAGTACATCGATCCTCGCCTCGGGATCGCGCTGTTTAATAAACTTCAGCAGAGACTGGGCCATCACCATATCGCCTACCCAGGATGGCCCGACAACCAGATACCTCATCGTTCAAGCCAGGCCAGGTATTCGGTAACTCCGCTTTTCACATCCATGAAATCGCTCTGATAGCCAGCCTTGCGTAATGCCGAAATATCCGCCTGGGTGAAGCTCTGGTAACGCCCCTTGAGCTCATCAGGGAAAGGGATAAACTCAACCTCCCCCTTGCCGTGGAAGGCAATGACGGCCTCTGCGACTTCCAGAAAAGACTGGGCCCGACCGGTGCCAAGATTAAAAATTCCGGATTGGGAGGGGTTATCGAAGAACCACAGATTGACACCGGCCACGTCATCCACAAAGACGAAGTCACGCTGCTGCCCGCCGTCGGAGTATCCGTCCCAGCCCTCGAACAGCTTCGGGTTCTGCCCTGCCTTGATCTGCTCATGGAGGTGGTAGGCAACGGACGCCATCTTGCCCTTATGCTGCTCCCGTGGCCCATAGACATTAAAATAACGGAAACCGACAACCTGACTTTCAATTGTGGGCAAGAGTCGACGCACATACTGATCAAATTGCCACTTGGAGTACCCGTAAACGTTCAGCGGGCCTTCACAAGCCCTCTCCTCCCGGAATTCTGTGC
>CAYMQO010000260.1:0-3764 GCA_964392405.1 uncultured Marinobacter sp. | reverse complement strand
TCAAACTCGATGGCGCGGGTCAGATCCTTGCGCACCTCGTTCCAGCTCAGGTCCAGCAATCGGACCCGAACCAACCCGTCGTTGTCGCTTTCAACTACCTGGTCGGTGAGCAGCTGCAAGCCGCGCCAGTTGGCCTCCAGCGCCTGCAGAACCGGGTGATGGAGTATGGCGTTAAGCTGCTGTTCCAGCAGCTGATCCAGACTGACCAGCATGGACGCCAGCAGCCCGGTGATATCCGCTCTGGTCCACTGGCGCTCGGGATCGACACGGCCAAGCAACAGCAGCAACGCCTGGAGATCGTCCGCTTCCGCCACCAGACGCTCGGCAAAGCCACGGTCGGGTACAACCGAGGCTTTTACCGGTGCCTGATGGTCAAGATAATCCCTGTCAACGAAGCTCAGTGCTACGCCCATGAAGCATCCCTGCTTAACATCCAATTCAGCTCGAAGCGGTTCCCAGGAACCCCTACATCAATTGCCCATCTCTGGAATTTTGGCCACTAGGCGAAGCGAGGTGGTCAACTCTTCCATTTGCAGCCAGGGGCGGAGCCACGCGATAGCGTTATAGGACCCCGGACGGCCCGGGATCTCCCGCACCTGCACCCGGGCATCCGCCAGCGGGAACTTGGCGCGAATTTCCTGACCGCCGCCTTCAGATGCGTTGACGTAATTCAGGATCCAGCGGTTCAGCCAGTGCTCAACGTCTTCCGCCTCCATGAATGAGCCGATCTTGTCCCGGGCCATAACCTTCAGGTAGTGGGCGAAACGGGACGTCGCCATCATGTAGGGCAGGCGGGCAGAGATAGCGGCGTTCGCAGTGGCGTCCGGGTTGTCGTAAACCTTCGGTTTCTGACAGCTCTGGGCGCCAAAGAACACGGCGTAATCGGTGTTCTTGTAATGGCACAGGGGCAGGAAGCCCAGTTTGCTCAATTCGGCTTCACGGCGATCGGTAATGCCGATTTCGGTCGGGCACTTCAGATCCGGGTCACCATCGTCGCTCTGGAATACGTGCGCGGGCAGTCCTTCTACCTTGCCGCCGCCTTCCGCACCACGGATGGCCGTACAGAAGCCATACTTGGCGAACGCGTTAGTCATGCGGGTTCCCATGACGTAGGCAGCGTTCATCCAGCAGTAGTCTTCGTGATCCGGTGTCAGCGCCATGCCAGAGTCCGGATCCAGCTCGAACTCCTCGTAGCCGAATTCTTCCACCGGACGGGTGGCCTGGCCGTATGGCAGGCGCGCCAGTACCCGCGGCATGGTCAGGGTGACGAAGCGGGAGTCCTCGCTCTCGCGGAACGACCGCCACTTGGTGTACTCCAGGGATTCGAAGACCTTTTCCAGATCACGGGGCTTGGACAGCTCAGTCCAGTCATCGAAGCCGAACAGGCCAGACCCGCCGGCAGAGATAAACGGACAGAAACCGGCCGCCGCCACGTTGGACATGAGGCTGAGGGTTTCGATGTCGTTCGGATGATTGGTGAACTGGTAGTCACCGATCATGGCACCGTATGGCTCACCACCTGCCGTGCCGAACTCCGACTCGTAGATCTTCTTGAAGATCTGGCTCTGGTCGAACTCCACCGCCTTGGAAAGATCCTTGTGCAGATCCTTCTTGCTCACATTGAGCATGCGGATCTTCAGGGTGGCGCTGGTTTCGGAATTGCTGACCAGGTGGTGCAGCCCACGCCAGGAACCTTCCAGCTGCTGAAACTCCGCCTGGTGCATGATTTCAGAGAGCTGCGTAGAGATCAGCTTGTCGATCTGCGCGATGGCCTGACGGAAGGTAATGGTCAGGTTTTTGTTCCAGGTGACCGTACCTTTCATGGCTTCTTCAGCCAGGGTACGGATCAGTTCCCGGGCGCGATCGCTCTCGGTCTGTTTGGTGGCGCCAATGGCCTGGTCCAGCAGGCTCAGTGCACCGTCTTCCGCGACAACGGCTTCGTTGCCGGCTACCTGAGTTTCGACGCTCATTCCTTGTCTCCCCCGGTTTCCCCAAGATCTGCCTTCAGTTTCTGCAGGTCGTCAGAGTTATTCAGCACCCGCTCGAGCAGCTCTTCCAGCTCTTCGGAGCGGTCCACCTTGGTCATCAGATCCCGCAGTTTGTTACGGGTTTCCATCAGCTCCCGCAGCGGCTCCACCTGATTGACCACCGCCGCAGGCTGGAAGTCATCCATGGAGTTGAAGCTCAGCTCAACCGCCATCTGGGAATCATCATCGGCCAGCTTGTTGTCAACCTTGAGCCTCAGTTTCGGGCTCATCCGACGCATAACGTCGTCGAAGTTGTCCCGGTCGATCTGGATAAAACGACGGTCCTTGAGCGGCTTGGGTGCATCGCTGTTGTTACCGGAGAAGTCGCCCATCACGCCCACCACAAAGGGCAGCTCTTTTTTGACCATGGCCCCTTCGGTTTCAACGTCGTAGGTAATATGTACCCGGGGCTTGCGGACCCTGGATAGTTTGTCGTGAATGCTGTCCATGTCTCTGTCTCCTGTAGCGCTTCACTGTTTGGGAGCCTTCGGAAGGCCCTTGATTGCCGCTGTTACTCCCGCGGCTCGGGGGCCGGCACTCCGGTCAGTCGGTAGAACCCGCTTCGGGCTCCGCCGTCGTCGATCAGTTCCTGCATCAGCTCCGGCAATGACAACTCACTCCAGCGTACGGCCTGGCGTATGGCGTAGGACACGGGCGAGTGGGGCTCGGTCCTGAGAAAAAAATCGGAAAGACGCCGCAGTTCAGCCAGCGCCTGGCTACGACTTTCAACCGCCACCTGCACGGGATCGATTTTCTGTGCCCCGGCGGGTGCAGTTTCGCCGACTGCGTCCAGTTGCTCTGGCGCGGATTCGGCTTCGGATACCTGGGCTTGCTGTTGGGTCCACTGGTCAATGCGGGCGCCCGCATGGTGGTTAAGAACCGCCAGACAGCGATCCAGTGCCTGCCGGATATTGGTGGTCGGCTGCGGCTCTGCCATCACTTCATCCATGGCCTGGGAGAGCGTCAGGAACGCCTGCTGTGCGGCGCGAATGGCTTCGCGGGTGGAAGCGAGCTCTTCCACCGGCGTATTGGCAACGGCCGCCTGCAACTGCTCCGGCGAGGCCGCTCCGCTGCGAATCCGGTTCTGGGCGCGGTCGTCGTCAAGACGCCCGACTTCGGCTGCCTGCTCGGCGTGCCAGGTTGCGTAGGCACCGCCACTTTCATCCTGGAACAGGGGAATGGACAGAATCGGCTGGATCAGCGTGCCCTCGGCATCCAGCCCGTTCAGACCGACCAGTGGTGCAATACGGGTGGCGAGCCCTTCTTCATCCGGGGAAGGATACAGGTGGTCCCAATGGTTCAGCAGGAACTCCCGAGCCAGCAGAAAGCCATCCGAAAGACCGATAAAGCCATGCTCGCGGCACAGGGCTTCGATCAGCCAGGCAACGTACTCAAGGTCCTTGGTGCGCTCGGTGAGCAACACGGGAATATCGGTAGCCAATGCCCGCCACTGGGGCACTGTGACAATCTCGTCGTCGGCCAGTACCTGGCGCTCGAGCGCCCGCGCCTGACTGCGAAGATCCTTCAGAGTGAAATAAGGTGACTGAGGAGAAACATCCTCGCGGGTGTCATCCCCGCAGGGCTGCTCTGGCGCAATGTCTGCCACCAAAGCCTGGATATCGAGAAGGTGGGGGGTATGGTCCATCATGACGCTTCTTGCGTTCTACTCGTTGGTCCGTCGATCGTGTTCCGTCACGGTAACCGGAGTTTCATGGGGATCGTCTGATCCTCCGCTCC
>CAYMQO010000259.1:0-3778 GCA_964392405.1 uncultured Marinobacter sp. | reverse complement strand
ATACCCGTGGCACGACCCCGGACAACGGCTTTGAGCAGATGGATGTGGGCGCCATTTTCCCGATCACCGATAAGGTCAGCCTGATCGGCCGCTGGGTTTACGATTCACAGCTTGACCAGACCGTAGGTACACTGACGGGCTTTGAATACAATAACTGTTGCTGGAGCTTCCAGCTGATCCAGCAGAGTTACCTGACCGACGACGATGAGGAAATGGACAATCACATCGTGTTCCAGATTCAGCTCAAGGGGCTGGGAGGCTCCGGCGGAACCAGAAGTACGCTGTCTGACGTATTTATCGGTTACGACGAACGGGAGCGCCGGCGTTTCGGCACACAGCACATTCATTGATGAACGAGGTACATATGCAGGCAAACCGTGGCCTGACAGGATTCAAGACATGGCTGGTGGCAGCGATGCTGTTGCTGGCGACGAGCGCTCAGGCCGAACGGCAACTGCTGGACCGGGTGATTGCCATCGTCGACGACGGGGTGATCCTGCAGTCGGAGCTTAACGCCCGGGTGAATACCATCCGTTCCCGGCTGGAAGCCCAGGGCACCGGACTGCCACCCCGTCAGGTATTGGAAGAACGGGTGCTGGACCAGCTGATCACGGAAAATATCCAGCTGCAACTGGCGGAAGACATGGGTATGCGGGTCAGCGATAACGAACTGAACGAAACCATCAGCCGCATTGCCCAGGGCAACAATATGACGGTGCAGCAGTTCGAAGACCAGCTCGCCGTTGAAGGTGTGACCTATCAGGAAGCGCGGGAGCAGATTCGCCGTGAAATGCTGGTGAGCCGGGTGCAGCAGCGCCGGGTGGACAGCCGGGTGCGAGTCACCGACCGGGAGGTGGAAAACCTGCTTGAGCAGACCGCCGGGCAGACCGATACCACCACCGAATACCTGCTCGCCCATATCCTGGTGGCCGTAAGCAACTTCTCGGATGAACAGGAAGTCGCCCAGGCACAGGCCAAGGCGCAACGCCTGCGGGAGGAGATTGCTGGCGGGCGTGATTTCCAGTCTGCCGCAGTTGCGGAGTCGGATGCCAGTAATGCCCTGGAAGGCGGTGTAATGGGCTGGCGCAGCCGGTCGAACCTGCCGTCCATGGTGACGGACGTGGTTCCGGACCTGCCGGTCAACCAGCCATCGGCAGTGCTGCAGAGCGGCAGCGGTTTTCATATTGTGCAGGTGCTGGACCGTCGCGGCGGGGAAGCGAGAAACGTTATCCAGCAGGCCCGGGTTCGTCATATCCTGATCCGGCCAACGGAAGTCGTATCCGATGCCCGGGCGGAATCCCAGATCAATGAGATCTATCAGCAGCTTCAGCAGGGCGCAGATTTTGCCACCCTCGCGCGGGAGCTCTCCGATGATCCGGGTTCAGGTTCCGATGGCGGCAATCTGGGCTGGGTAAGCCCCGGCCAGATGGTCCCGGCGTTCGAAGAAGCCATGATGGCGGCACCGGTTGGGGTCGTCACACGTCCGTTCCGCTCCCGCTTTGGCTGGCATATCCTGGAAGTCCAGGAGCGCCGCAATCAGGACGTGAGTGATCAGGTACGCCGGGCGGAAGCCCAGCAGGCCCTGTACCGTCGCAAGTATGAGACCGCCCTGCAGAACTGGCTGCGGGAAATCCGCGACGAGGCTTATGTGGAGATCAAGAATTCATGACCCAGCCGGTCATCCTGGCCCTGACCGCCGGCGAACCTGCCGGAATCGGGCCTGAACTCTGTTTGCAGATGGCGCTGGAGCCCCGGTCACCGCAGGTGGTCGTCGTGGCCAGCCAGGCGCTGCTTGAAGCCCGGCGGGATCTGATGGGGCTGGACGTCGCCCTGTATCCCTGGCAACCCGGCGAGTCCGTGCGTACCGCAGCCGGTGAGCTGTCGGTGCAGGATGTGCCCGGCATTGCGGACACTACCGCGGGCAAGCTCAATCCGGGTAACAGTCGTTACGTCGTGGAAACCCTGACCGTAGCGGCCCGGGGCTGCCTCGATGGCACCTTTGAGGGCATGGTTACGGCGCCGGTGCACAAGGGCGTTATCAACGAAGCGGGGCTGGCGTTCAGCGGCCATACCGAGTTCCTGCAGGAGCTTTGCGGTGTGGAGCGGGTGGTCATGATGCTGGCCACGGAAGAGCTGAGGGTCGCGCTGGTGACCACCCATCTGCCATTGAAGGATGTGCCTGCGGCCATTACCCAGGAGCGTATCGGCCAGGTGGCCCGCATTCTCAATCAGGACCTGAAGGCCTTTTTCGGTATCGACCAGCCCCGCATCCTGGTCGCCGGCCTCAATCCCCATGCGGGGGAGGGCGGCCATCTGGGCCGGGAAGAGATCGATGTTATTATCCCGGCGCTGGAGACCCTGCGGGCCGAAGGCCTCGACCTGACCGGGCCCTTGCCGGCCGACACGCTGTTTACTCCTCACTGGCTGGATGACGCAGACGCGGTGCTGGCCATGTATCACGATCAGGGCCTGCCGGTGCTCAAGTTTCAGGGGTTTGGCCGCGCCGTCAATATCACCCTGGGCCTCCCCATCGTGCGCACGTCCGTCGATCACGGCACCGCACTGGATCTTGCCGCTAAAGGCACAGCGGATGCCGGCAGTATGGCCACCGCCATCCGGGTCGGCGAACAGATGGCCCGGTCCCGTCGCAGCACCCAGTCCTCATTATCAGGAGCAGGCCAGTGAGCCATAAGGCCGGCCATCAGGCCCGGAAACGGTTCGGGCAGAACTTTCTGCACGACCCGGGCGTTATCGAGCGCATTGTTCGCGCCATCCACCCCAAACCAGACGATCAGATGGTGGAAATCGGGCCCGGTCTGGGTGCGCTGACGGAAGAGCTGCTGTCGGTAAATCCCCGTCTGCAGGTGGTCGAACTCGACCGGGATCTGATTCCGGTATTGCGCACCAAATTTTTTAATTATCCGGAGTTCCGGATTTATGAAGCTGATGCACTGAAGTTCGACTTCAGCCAGCTGGCCGAAAAGGGGCCACTGCGTATCGTCGGGAATCTGCCCTATAACATTTCGACGCCGCTGATTTTCCATCTGCTGGAGCAATCCGGGGTGGTGCGGGATATGCACTTCATGTTGCAGAAAGAAGTGGTGCAACGGCTGGCGGCGGGTCCGGGGGACAACCATTACGGACGCCTGGGGATCATGGCCCAGTATTTCTGCCGGGTGCAGCCGCTGTTTGAAGTCGGCCCCGGCGCCTTCCGGCCGGCCCCGAAAGTGGATTCTGCCATCGTCCGGCTGGTACCCCACGAGCAGTTACCCCATCCGGCAAAAGATCTGTCGATGCTTCAGCGGGTCGTACGAACGGCGTTCAATGCCCGTCGCAAGACCCTGCGCAAGTCCCTTGGCACGTTGATTACCGCCGACCAGTTACAAGGACTGGGTATCAATGACAGCCTTCGGCCCGAGAACCTCTCGCTGGCAGAGTTCGTTGCCATTGCGGACTTCCTGACTGAATCCGGGGTATCCGTAGACGAGGTGAATAATGGCTGATTACGCCATCGGGGACATCCAGGGTTGCTATGACCGCCTGCTGGATGTGCTGGACCGGATCGGATTCTCGCCGTCCCGGGACCGGCTCTGGGTTGCCGGCGATATCATCAATCGCGGCCCGTCCTCGCTGGAGAGCCTGCGGTACATCCGCAACCTTGGCAGCTCCGCCGTGGTGGTACTGGGCAATCACGACCTCCATTTGCTCGCGGTGGCGCTGGGTGGGCACGACGTGAAGAAGAAAGACACCCTGCACGATATCCTTGATGCACCGGATC
>CAYMQO010000258.1:0-3789 GCA_964392405.1 uncultured Marinobacter sp. | reverse complement strand
AGATGCTATTCCGTTCCCTTTCCGGCATGGCTGCCGGGCTGGCGCTGAGCACCATGATCGCTGTGCCGTTCGCGATCGCGGAAACGCCCGAAGAAACCATTACCAGTCGCCTCAATGAAAGAGTTCCGGGCCTCCAGGTCAGCGGTGTCAAAGAGTCCGCCATTCCTGGTCTGTATGAAGTGCGGACGAATAACCGCGATATGATCTACGCCACGGGGGATGGTGAGTACATCCTGGCTGGTGAAATGCTGCAGCTGACCGACGACGGCGTCATCAATGTGACCGAACAGGCACGAGCCACGGAACGGGCGCAGACCATGGCCGAGTTTGGCGATATGGGGCTGATCACCTATCCGGCGACCGGCGAGCAGAAAGCCGAAATCAGCGTCTTTACGGATATCGACTGCCCCTATTGCCGCAAGCTGCATGATGAAATGGCCCGCATCAACGAGTTGGGTATCACGGTCCACTATTACGCTTTCCCGCGCTCTGGTCCCGGAACGCCATCCTTTATCAAGTATGAGTCGGTATGGTGCGCAGACGACCAGCAAACCGCCATGGATCAGGCCAAGGCCGGTGAAGATGTCCCTGCGGCGAGCTGTGAGAACCCGGTGGACGAGCAGTTCCAGCTGGGTCGTGAAGTGGGCGTTACCGGTACTCCGGCCATTCTGCTGGAAGACGGCAATATGATTCGCGGCTATCTGCCTGCCGACCAGCTCGCTGAAGGTCTGGGCCTGCTCTGACCGGACACCGATTGGGCCGGGGAATGCTGTTCTGTCACCGGCTAATCGGTATACTAGTGCCCCATTGTTATTCATTCATCGGGCATTGAGGTGAAGCTTGAAAGAAGTCAGGGTCGGAATCTGCGGCTTGGGGACCGTCGGTGGCGGAACGTTCAATGTGCTTGCGAGAAACGCAGAGCTGATCGCCGGTCGGGCCGGCTGCGAGATTCGTACCGTACGGGTTGCCACGCGCACCTGGCGTGACGATATCGACCTTGGCGATATTCCCTTCAGCACCGACGTTATGGACGTGGTCAACGATCCCGATGTGGACGTGGTGGTAGAGCTGATCGGCGGCTATGAGACTGCCCGGGAGCTGGTGCTGGCCGCGATCGATAAGGGCAAGCATGTGGTCACGGCCAACAAGGCGCTGATCGCGGTCCACGGCAACGAGATCTTCGAGGCAGCGGCCCAGGCCGGCGTTGTGGTGGCCTATGAGGCCGGCGTTGCTGGCGGCATCCCCGTGATCAAGGCCATTCGTGAGGGTATGGCCGCCAATCGGATTGACTGGCTGGCCGGTATTATTAACGGCACCGGCAACTACATCCTCACCGAAATGCGTAAGGGCCGGCCCTTCAATGAGGTGCTTCAGGAAGCCCAGGACCTGGGTTACGCCGAAGCGGATCCTACCTTTGATGTTGAAGGAGTCGATGCCGCCCACAAGCTGACCATTATGGCCTCCGCCAGTTTTGGTGTGCCGCTGCAGTTTGACCGCGCCTATACCGAAGGCATTTCCCGCCTGACCCCATACGACATTGCCCATGCGGAGCTGCTGGGATACCGGGTCAAGCATCTGGGCATTGCCCGCCGCCGGGAAGGGGGTATTGAACTGCGGGTACACCCGACCCTGGTTCCCCAGAGTCACCTGATTGCTCAGGTCGACGGCGTGCTCAACGCCGTCCTGGTGGATGGCGACGCCGTGGGCCAGACCATGTACTACGGTCCGGGCGCTGGTGACGAAGCCACCGCATCGGCGGTTATTGCGGATCTGGTCGACGTGGCCCGGGCCATGCAGGCGGATGGTCGCGGACGGGTGCCGTTCCTCGGGTTCGCACCGGAAGCCATCGAAGATCTGGAAGTCCTGCCCATGGAATTCACTCAGTCGGCCTATTACCTGCGTATCCAGGCGCTGGACCGGCCAGGGGTTCTGGCCAAGGTGGCGTCGGTGCTGAGCGAGCATGGCATCAACATCGAGTCCATCATGCAGAAGGAATCCGAGGTCCATGACGGCCGCATCCCGGTTATTATCCTGACCCACACGGTTCAGGAGCGACAGGTCAACCAGGCCATCGAGGAGCTGGAAGCTCTGGACGAAGTGGATGATCAGGTTGTCCGCATCCGCGCAGAAAACTTCAACTGACAGGTAAGCACGTGAGATACATCAGTACACGGGGCGAAGCCCCCGCGCTGGGCTTTGAAGATGTCCTTCTGACCGGTCTGGCCACCGACGGCGGCCTGTATGTGCCCGAGTCCCTGCCGCATTTCAGCCTTGAGGAAATCCGCAGCTGGCGTGGTCTGCCGTACAGCGAGCTGGCGTTCAACATCATGTACCCGTTTGTGGACGACGCCATTCCTGAGGACGACTTCCGCAGCATGCTGGCTGAGACCTATGGCGTCTTCGCCCATAAAGCCGTCGCGCCGCTGGTTCAGCTGGATAGCAACGAATGGGTGCTGGAGCTGTTCCGGGGCCCGACCCTGGCGTTCAAGGACTTTGCCCTACAGCTGCTGGGGCGTCTGCTGGACTATGTGCTGGCCCGGCGTAACGAACATGCGGTGATCATGGGTGCCACCTCCGGTGACACCGGGTCAGCGGCTATTGAAGGCTGCCGTCGTTGTGAGCACGTGGATATCTTTATCCTGCATCCGCACCAGCGGGTGTCGGAAGTGCAACGCCGGCAAATGACGACGGTGCCTGGCAGTAACATCCATAACCTGGCAATCCGTGGCAACTTTGACGACTGCCAGCGTATGGTGAAGGCCAGCTTCGGGGACCAGTCCTTTTTGGGCGGCAAGGCCCGTCTGGCAGCGGTGAACTCAATCAACTGGGCGCGGATCATGGCCCAGATTGTCTATTATTTCCAGGCATCCCTGGCCCTGGGTGGGCCGGACCGGTCCATGGCGTTCTCAGTCCCGACCGGTAACTTCGGCGATATTTTCGCCGGCTATCTGGCCCGCCAGATGGGCTTGCCCATCTCGCAGCTGGTTATTGCCACTAATCGCAACGATATTCTGCATCGCTTTATGAGTGGCAACCGTTATGAACAGCAGCAGCTTGAACATACGCTGTCGCCGAGCATGGACATCATGGTGTCCAGCAACTTCGAGCGCTTGCTGTTTGACCTGCATGGGCGAGACGGCGCGGCCGTCAAAACCCTGCTGGAAAATGCCGCTAACGGCCCGGTGAGCATTGAGGACTATCGCTGGCGTCATGCCCGCAAGCTGTTCGACAGCGAGGCGGTGGACGACCAGGCCACCTGCGATACCATCCGCCAGGTTTATGATGAGAACGAGTATCTGCTCGATCCCCATACAGCTATCGGTGTGAAGGCCGCCCGCGGCTGCCGTCGTGATCCCCAGGTGCCGATGATTACCCTGGGCACGGCCCATCCGGCCAAGTTCCCGGATGCCATTGCCCAGGCCGGCTTAACGGTGAAACCGGAGCTGCCAGCCCATATGGCAGACCTGTTTGAACGTGAAGAGCGTTACACCGTGCTGGACAACAATCTGGCCGATATCCAGGGCTTTATGGCCAAGCACTGGAAGCATGCCTGACTGGCAAAAATTGGGCACCCGGCCCGGGTGCCCGGAGTTATCATGACCCCCAGAAAGATCCTGAGACGTACCAGTTCGCAGATAGTCACGGATTGGGGGCAGGATCTGCCCCCGCTCCTGCGCCGGCTGTATGCCGGGCGCGGCGTCACCTCTGATGATGAGCTTGCCTATACCCTCCGACACCTGGCATCCCCCATGGAGCTCCGTGGCATCCAGCGGGCGGTCGAGTTGCTTG
>CAYMQO010000257.1:0-3811 GCA_964392405.1 uncultured Marinobacter sp. | reverse complement strand
CGCGGTCATAGAACTGGACCCCGACAACCAGCAGGTAGTGCTCTGCGACGGTCGCAGGGTTGGCTACGACATACTGGTCGTCACCCCGGGGCTGAAGCTGGACTGGGACGGCGTGGAAGGTCTGAAGGAAACCCTGGGCCGTAACGGGGTGTGCAGTAACTACGACCCTTCACTGGCCGAATATACCTGGCGATGCATTCGCAGCTTCCGGGGTGGCAAGGCGCTCTTTACCCAGGCACCGGCACCGATCAAGTGCGCGGGTGCACCCCAGAAAATTGCCTATCTGGCGGCTGACTATTTTCGCAAGAACAACCTGTCTTCGGTCAGTGAACTGACGTTCTTTGCAGCAGACGGTGCCCTGTTCAGCGTGCCGGACTTCGTGCCGCCGCTGGAGCAGGTGGCCCGCCGGCACAATATCGACGTAAAGCTGAAGCACAACCTGATCGCCGTGGATGGCGACCGCCAGGAAGCCACCTTCAGGGTGACAGATGGCGAAGGCGAAACCACCATCATCACCGAATCCTTCGACCTGCTTCATGTCACCCCGCCCCAGTGTGCGCCGGACTTTGTCCGCAACAGCAAGCTGGCCAACGCCGCTGGCTGGGTTGAAGTGGACCAGCACAGCCTGCAACACGTGCGCTACGATAACGTCTTCAGCCTGGGGGACGCCAGCTCGCTGCCCACCTCCAAAACCGCAGCCGCTGTACGCAAACAGTCACCGGTGGCCGTGGCCAATATTCTGGCGAAGCTTTCGAACCAGGCATTGGGTGCAAGCTACGACGGCTATACGTCCTGCCCGGTTGTGACCGCCTACGGGAAAGTGATGCTGGCCGAGTTCATCTATGGCGGCAAAGTCACCCCGACGTTGCCCATCAGCCCCTTCAAGGAGTCCAGCTTCTACTGGCACGTGAAAAAGCAGTTTCTGCCACCCTTCTATTTTGACTATATGCTGAAGGGCCGTGAAAGGGACATCGCCCACAAACCTCTCGGCTGACTCAGGTGACGTCAGCCCCGGAGGCGGGCACAGGCTATACCCGAGAAGTGCCGCCACAGTCCGACACTGGTAAATCGCCATGCCCCCAGGGCAAGCCAATCGCCCACAACAGGAGCAACCCCCATGACGAACCAGCGCTTCAAGGCCGCTACCCGCATTATCCACAATCGCCGGCATGGGGATTCCCTCGGGAGCCCCTTCTCCCCCACCTATAGCACCACCACTTACCGGTTTGCCAGGACCGAAGACTTGCTGGATGTAATTGAAGGCCGTGAACAGGGCTACCTGTATACCCGTTGGGGCACCAACCCGACGATCCAGGAACTGGAGCAGGGCCTGGCGGCCCTTGAGGGTGCTGAGGCCGCCCTGGCCTTTGCCTCCGGTATGGCAGCGATATCCGCAACCTTTCTGGCCCATGGCCGCCATGGTGTTGTATGTGTCGGGGATCTTTACGGCGGTACCCAAGAGTTGCTGACCAATCACTGCCAGCCACTGGGCATTCCGGTGACTTTCCTGGCCCGCGACGAACTGGACAAACTGGACAAGACGCTGGCCAGCCCGGGCATGCTGGTGTTTTGCGAATCCCCCGCCAACCCTACCCTGACGCTGATGGATCTCCAGGACCTGGCCAGACGCAGCCACGACCGGGGAGCATTATTGGCGGTGGACAACACGTTCGCTACGCCCATCAATCAGCAGCCGCTTGCCCTGGGCGCCGACCTGGTGCTCCACAGCGCCACAAAATACCTGGGCGGGCACAGTGACCTGACTGCGGGGGCGCTTATGGCTTCAGCGGAACTGGTTGAAGCCGTCGCCAGCTGGCGAAAGAATCTGGGCCAGTTGCTCTCTCCCGAAACCGCCATCCAGCTCTCCCGGAGCCTGAAAACCCTGACCGTCCGGATTCAGCAGCATAACCATAACGCGCTGAACATCGCCAAAGCCATGGAAGAACACCCGGCGATCCGCCGCGTACTCTATCCTGGACTGCCCTCATTTCCTCAGCATGAACTGGCAAGCCACCAGATGACGGGGTTTGGTGGCATGGTCACCATCGAGATCGAAGGCGGGCGCAGCGCAGCAGCCACTGTCGCCGACAACCTGGAGCTGTTCCTGCTCGCCACGAGTCTTGGCGGCGTGGAAAGCCTGGTCAGCCAACCGTGTGCCACCAGTCACCATGGTATAAGCCGGGAGGACCGTGAGCGGCAGGGCATTACGGACGGTATGCTCAGGCTCTCGGTGGGACTGGAAGATGCCGGTGACCTGACTGATGACCTGGCGCGGGCCCTCAGGGCCCTGTCTGACACTTGATGCAGATCATTTCGCCGGTATCAGTTGACTGATGAAAAGGACGACCGCATAGACGGTTGTTACACTGGAAGCTGCTGTTATTGCACCAAGGAGTACCCATGCCGAACGACGCTCGTAAACCCGACTGGAATCCCCGCGCCAGGCACGTACTGGACCACCAGATCGAAGCCTACGATGTCATGCGCCAGCAATGCCCGGTCGCCTGGAGTGAGTATCAGCACTGGACGCTTTTCCGCCATGAGGACGTTATGTGGGTGCTGGAGGACCACGAAACCTTCAGTAGTGCGGTCTCCTCGCACCTGTCAGTACCCAATGGCATGGATCCGCCGGAACACACGCCCTACCGGAAGGTGATCGAGCCCTATTTTTCCCGGGAGGCGATGCTGGCATTCGAGCCCGAATGCAGAACCATTGCCCACGAACTCGTAGCCGAGTTGCCATCCCGCAAACCGATTGACCTTGTGGACACTTTCAGTCGGGTGTTTGCACTGAGAATCCAGTGTGCCTTCATGGGGTGGCCAGACACCTACCATGCCCCTTTAAGGCAGTGGGTGCTGGACAACCACCGGGCCACCCTGGAACAGGACCGCGAGGCCATGTCCCGCATCGCGAAACAGTTTGATCAGTATATCCATGAGTTGCTGGAAGCCCGGCGGCAGGCGGGCAACCAGGCGCCAAGGGACAACACAACAAAGCTAATGGAAGAAACCGTCAATGGGCGCCCCATGACTGACGAGGAGCTCACCAGCGTGCTCAGGAACTGGACGGTTGGAGAGCTGGGCACCATATCCTCCAGCGTGTCCATACTGGTGGATTACCTGACCCGGAACCCCGGACAACAGGCCTGGCTCAGGGATAACCTTCATGAACTGCCTGCCGCCATTGACGAGATTCTGCGGATGGATGCCCCCCTCATCTCGAACCGGAGAATCACCACAAGAGAGGTAACCATAGGAGGAAGGACGATACCGGCCGGCGAGAAGATCACGCTTCTGTGGGCTTCGGCCAACCGGGACGAGGACGTCTTCGGCGACCCCGACAATTTTTGCCCCCACACGAACCGCGACACAAACCTGCTCTACGGCGCCGGCATTCACGTTTGCCCGGGCGCCCCGCTGGCACGAATGGAGTTAAGGGTGCTGATGGAGGAATGGCTAAGCGCTGTCGATACCGTAGAACGTGCACCAGGCCAGGCGGCCAGACGGGCTGAGTTTCCGACCAGCGGGTTCAGTTACTTGCCCGTAGTTCTGGTCAAAAAGTAGAGGGAACCGATGAGGAACTGGCGACCGCCCGGTCGCCAGTCGCCGTACTACTTCCAATGATCATTGGCCGCAGCCACGGTCTGGAAATGTACCGCAATCACCTGCGATGCATGTATCAGGGCACTCGCTTCCTGGGCATATTCTTCACGTTCACGGACCAGCACCTCTTTGTCGGACTGGGTGCTTTTCACGCCCATACGGGACAGCTTGATCGCCAGTTCAAATCCTTGCTGCGGGGTTTCGGTGA
>CAYMQO010000256.1:0-3826 GCA_964392405.1 uncultured Marinobacter sp. | reverse complement strand
AGCGGGTCCTCGGGCCAGGGATGCCTGGGATAACGGCCGCGCATTTCCTTGCGGACTTGCGGGTACACCTGCGTCCAGAAGCTCGCCAGGTCGGCCGTGACAGCCAGGGGGCGTTGGGCCGGCGATAACAGGTGGATGACCACCGGGATGCGGCCGCCAGCGAGCCTGGGGGTTTCGGTCCAGCCGAACAGGGCCTGCAGCTTGGCGGACAGGACGGGGCCGTTGTCGGCGGTGTAATCCAGCCGCAGCTGCTGGCCGGTTGGGATCTCTAGCGTGGTGGGCAGTTCCCCGGCCAGTCTCTGCTGCTGATCCCAGGGCAACAGGGATTGCAGGGCGTCCACCATGGCGACCTGTTGCAGCCCTTTCCAGTCCCGCACGCCGGCGAGGAAGGGGGCCAGCCATTGATCCAGCGACGACATCAGTCCCTCGTTGGAAACATCGGGCCATTGGGCGGGCTCCAGCTGCGCCATAATCCGGACCCGGGCCTGCCATTGGCGAGCGCCGCCGGTCCAGGGCAGACTGTCGATTCCCTTTTGACGGACCGCATTCAACAGGCCCTGCTGAAGCTGCGCGGGGCCTGGGTCTGGCAGCGCCTGTTCTGCCAGGGTAAGGGCACCCAGGCGCCGCACCCGGCGAGCGACAACCCGGCCCCGGCTGTCATCCCAGAGCGCTTCATCCCGGGCCTCGATATGAGCCGCCAGATCTGCCTCCAGCGTGGCAGGATCGGTTGCCGCTGCCAGAAACACCTGCGCTTCCCGGGACTGACCGTCGAGCTCGGCCGCGACAATCCAGGTCTGCTGTCCCAGGGCGTCATCATCCGCAAGTCGCGCGCCCCGACCATTGCTGAGCTGGTAGCGATTGGCGTCACCGGAACGCCGGCGGCCGATGCGATCGGGATAGGCAAAGGCCAGTAACCGCCCCGCAGGCAGGGTGTCATCCTGATCCTGAGCCTTCCGGTCGGGTAGCAGACGGTCGGCGGCCTGCCGGATGGCGTCCAGACGATGCCTGTCCAGTGCCGGCTCATGATAATCGCCAGCCAGAGTCTGTAGACGGTAGATCATATCGGCCCCGGCGCCACGTCCCAACAGGTCCCGCTCTCCCAGCAGGGCGGCGAGGTACGCGGCTGTTTTCGGATAACCTAATCCGCGCCCTCTCAGCACCATATGAGCGAGACGTGGATGAATCCCCAGCGATCGGGCCTGACGCCCGTGATCGGTGATCGCGCCATCGCCGTCCAGCAGGTCCAGCCATTGCAAAAGCTCTACCGCCTGCGCCCAGTGGGCTTCCGGCGGCGCATCGAGCCAGTCAAGGGATTCGGGGTTCCGGGCACCCCATTGGGCCAGCTCCAGGGCCAGCGGAGCCAGATCCGCCTCGAGGATTTCCGGCGGGGTGTACCCGGCGAGGGACTGATGCTCGGACTCACTCCACAGCCGGTAACAGACGCCGGGCTCAACCCGACCCGCCCTGCCTTTACGTTGTTCCGCTGCGGCGCGGGAGACCCGGCCGGTCACTAACCGAGTCATGCCACTGTTGGAATCAAACACGGCCCGCCGGGCCTGACCCGCGTCAATCACCACGCGAACGCCGTCAATGGTCAGGCTGGTCTCCGCCATGGCGGTGGCAAGCACGACTTTCCGCTGGCCCTCGGGGGCCGGCTCAATAGCCCGATCCTGGGCGTCCCCTTTCAGGTTGCCGTAGAGGGGCGCGAGATGTGTGTTTTCCGGCAGATGAGGTTGCAGCAGCTGTGCCACCTTGCGGATCTCCCCGGCACCTGGCAGAAAAACCAGGATGGAGCCGGGCTGGTCCGCGAGAGCCTCCCGGGTCACCGTCACCACGTGGTCCAGCAGACGAGGTGGCCGGCCGGCCGTGGTTTTCACGGGCCTGTAGTGGACGTCCACGGGAAACGCGCGGCCCTGGCTCGAGACTACCGGCGCATCCCCCAGCATCGCCGCTAACGGACCTGTATCGAGGGTCGCCGACATGACCAGAACCCTCAGGTCCGGGCGTAACACCTGCTGGCTCTCCCGGACCAGTGCAAGGCCCAGGTCCGCCTGCAGGGAACGCTCGTGGAATTCATCGAACAGGACCGCCGCGTAGTGTTCCAGAACCGGATCGGCCTGGATCAGACGCGTAAGAATGCCTTCGGTCACCACTTCTATGCGGGTCTCGGCGGACACACGGGTATCCAGCCGCGTCCGGTAGCCCACCGTCTGCCCGGGTTTTTCACCCAGCTGCCGTGCCATATACCGGGCCGCCGACCGGGCGGCGAGGCGACGGGGCTCCAGCATCAGGATCCTACGGCCCTGGCGCCAGGGCGCTGAAAGCAGGGCAAGCGGAACCTGTGTGGTTTTTCCGGCCCCCGGCGGGGCCTGGAGCAGCACAGTGGTATGCTGCGCCAGAGCCTCCATCAGCTCCGGCAAAATCTGGTGAATGGGCAGTGTGGACATGGGTAAGCTGTTTAACCTTGCGCCCGTGAGCGGCTATGCCAGCGTTCCGGCCTGGGCACAAAAAACGCGAACAGAAGGCCCCAGCCCAGGGCGACCGCACCGATGGTGAAAGCGCCCACCAGCGTGCCGCCTGCTTCCAGCCATTGCCGGGTCAGCCAGGGCCCCGCCATCTGGGTGGCGCCATACAGCGCCACCATGGCCGCTGATAACCGTGGCCCCTGGTGCGGATGCAGCGCCCGGCCGAGACGCTGGGTCAGCAGAACGGTACCGACAAAGGTGCTACCCACCAATAGTGCACACAGTGTGATGCCGAGCGGATCTGGCCAGATGACAACCGCAAGCGCGCCCAGAAACTGGATCAGGTAGTTCAGTTGCAGCGCTGACCGGTCGCCAAAACGGGAACCCAGGAAACTCCAGATGATGGGTGTGGGAATGGTGGCCACCGCCAGTAGCAACCAGGAGCCATCCACCAGCCAGTGGCCTTCCGGTAACTGGGTCTGGGTCAGCAGAGGCAGGAATGTCATCGGCAGGATATACCCGAGCCCTGCCCCGGCGTAGGAAAGAAACAACGGAATGCTGGCCCGGTCCAGCAGCGGCCCTTTTTCGGCAAAGCTGCCATCGTCCCGCTGGATGCGGGCCGGTACGTCGAGCCGGACCAGCCGCCAGGTCGCCCACAGGGCCAGGGGTATCGACAGTAACGCCGCCGGCCACCACCGTGCCGGGCCACTTAGCATATCCGCCGTACCGGAAACCAGCAGGCTGGACACCAGTAACCCCGCGCCGACCCCCACATACACCAGGCCACTGGCACCACTGCGATTGCGGCGCACCAGCCATTCCAGGATCAGGGCGGGCGCCTGCACAAAGACAACGCCGTTGGCGACGCCGTTCACCAGTCGCATACCGGCGAGCAGGGACGTCGAGTCCACCTGGGTCTGGGCAAGGGTTGTGATGACGTGGACGCCCATGGCGACAGGCAGGGCCAGACGGATCTGATCCGGACGGTACCAGCGGATCGCCAGCAGGGCACCGATCAGGTATCCCAGGTAGTTCCAGGTGGCGACGGATGCGCCTTCAGTGGCGGTGAGCATGCCATCCGCTACCAGGTACGGCAGCAGAGGCGTGTAAATAAACCGCCCCAGAGAATGCACAACCAGCAGCAGCACCGCACCGGCCAGCACGACCGACAGCAGCATTTTGGTGTCGGAAGCAGGCCGGTGATCAGTCATGGTTACTCCAGGGCGGGTAGATCCGGTAGATGCTTGTAGAAGGGGTTACTTCACATCAACTTTAGCCGGCGTAATGTACTCGATCCGGGGCGGTCCCGCCAGACAGCCTGCTGCTACCTTGCCGAACGCCCTCATGTGGTCGCTCTTGCC
>CAYMQO010000255.1:0-3828 GCA_964392405.1 uncultured Marinobacter sp. | reverse complement strand
GGGTCGACGGTGGAATGCAGCGTCAGGGTCACCACGATGCCCTTGCTCTTGAGCCGGGTAATCAGTCGCTCAAGAGCACGATAGTCGTAGAAATAGTAATTCATCTGGATAACGACAGCGTCGAAGCCGCCATCCAGCAGGGCGTCAGCCAGTGCGTCAAGGCTGTCCTGGTTGTCCTGACGCCAGCACCGGTGAACATGGGCGTCGTCCGGCGTTACCGGGTCTTCGTCCAGAACCGGTGCAAATATGGCGATCCGGTCCCGGGTGTTCTGCTCAATCAGGTGCTGCGAGTAGGTGGCGAGGCCGCACTTCTGGCTCCAGGTGCTGACCCAGCCGATGTTAAGGGGCCGCTGGATATCGATCTGGCTCCGTTTTTCTCGCAGCTCTTCCACCTGGGTCACCAGGCGCAGGGCGACATGCTCCCAGCTGAACTGTTCACGAAGCAGGCTGATTGCGGCTGCGGTGCGGTCCCGGACTAATGCCGGGTCGGCATCGCGAACCTCACGCAGGGTTTCAGCCAGGTGCTCCACATCAGGATCGGCCCAGACGGACCCGTAGAGATTGAAGTGGGTCTCTGCCCTGGTGAACCGGTAGTTCACCAGCCACGCGGTTTCGTTGTTGCAGAAGTCGAGCTGGCCGCTCCAGGCGGTGGTTATTACCGGCAGACCGCTGAGCATGGCTTCCGCCAGAGGCAGGCCAAAACCTTCGGCCCGGCTGGGTGCAACCAGAGCATGGCAGTGTTCGTACAGATATCTCAGCTGGCTGTCGGGCAGGTCCGCCATGAGGATTTCCACATGGGGGTAAGCCGGGTTGTCGGCCTGCTGCTGAGCCAACAGCTCACGCACACGGTTGTGGGGGTTATCGAAGGTTTTGATGATCAGGCTGACGTCATCGTCGGCGGTAAATGCCCTGCCCCACGCTTTCAGCAGCGCTTCAATACCCTTGCGGGGGAAGCATGACGATACATGCAGAAAACGGAAGCCCCGCCCGCCTACCGCAATGGGCTCGGGCTTTATGCGGTCCCAGTGATCGACACCACAACTGCCAACGGCCATGGGCAGGCAAACGCCGTTATCGATGAGCACTTTGCGCACGTGCTCGGAGAGACAGGTCAGTGCGGTGAGGTGCTGGTTGAACTTCTCGGCCCACTCCCGGGGAAAGCCGCTTTCCTCCCAGGCGTAGAGGTGCAGGAAACGCGCGTCCCCCGGTATGTCTTCGACCCGGGGCGGATAGAGGTTGCGGGTGATGATGTCCGGCGCTGATGCCTGCTCTCCAAAAGAGGCCTGGTGCATGGCGGCCAGGTCCGGATTGCGGGCCAGAAACTCCGGGTCTGGCTCAAAATCGCCGGGCCCTTCTGTGGAGTGCAGACTCACCTGCTGGCCGATGGCGGCCAACCCGCGGGCCGTCTCCCGGTTTAGCAGCGCAAGGCTGTAGGATGAATCGAAGGGCCCTTCGATACGCCAGTGGTAACAGCCTGCCGGCGCACGCTGGCTTAATGCCAGATCGTTCGATGCCATGCAGTTGGCGGCCTGCCGGACCAGGTTGTCGTCCATATCCCAGTCGCACAACAGTCGGGCCACGGCCTGGTTTCGGGTAGCCCGCCCGGCGTCGCCACTGATTTGTTTATTGCCGCCAGGCCGGGCGGCTTTGGGTATCTCGTCCAGCACGCGGGTCGCGGTGTCGGTCCAGCTGAAGCGGGCGCTCTGGCGTTTGGCGTGTTCCCTGAGCTGCTGCCGGAAGCGGTCGTCTGTCAGTACGTGATGAATTTTGGCGGTGATTTCGTTGACGTTCCGCGGGTCAAATGTGGCCTCGGGCATGCCGATGACTTCCGGCAGGCTGGTCGTGTTTGAGCAGATCACCGGCGCGCCGCAGGTCATGGCTTCCAGTACCGGCAGCCCGAATCCTTCGTGAATGGACGGGAATACAAACAGCTCGCAGCGGTTATAGAGCAGGTTGAGGGTTTGCTGGGAAATAAACCCGGTGTAGACCAGGTCGTCGGTTGCCAAGCCGCACTTGCGCGCAAGCCGGCGCAGCCTGATCCGGTCTGGCTCGTTGTACTTGCCTACCAGTACCAGTTGCAAGTTGCCGCGCAGGTCGCTGTCGAGCCGGCCGAAGGCTTCCAGCAGACTTTTCAGGTTCTTGCGCTCGTCCGCCGCTCCGCTGTACAGCAGGAAGGGTTTACTGATGCCAAGCTCTGATATGGGCTGCAGATCGGCCGAGTCATCAAGGGGGAGATAACCCTCGTCGCAGGCGGAAGAAATTGTGCAGGTGACACCCGGGGGTGGGGTCAGCAGGGCTTCAAATTCCCTGCGGGCGCTTTCCGATATGGCAAATATGCGGTCCGCACGGCGAAGGCTGTCGAGCTTACGATTGTACCAGCGTTTGATGACCGGGTCCGAAAGATATTCATCAGGGCTGATCAGAGGAATCAGGTCGTAGCCGATAACGCCGACGGCGTAGGAGCGCCGGGCCGGAATGTCGCAGGCAAAGTCGTCAATAACGCCTTCGAACAACGACAGGATCAGCACGAAGTCCGGCTCGAGCCGCTCGATATAGTCGTTACGCAGATATTCGTTCAGGTGAACAACACCGGGGTTAGGGGCGATCATTTCCCCGCTGCCGGGAATACCGTGGAATACGTGTATGCTGGACGGCCCCAGCCACTGGCTCCAGTCACGGCGGATGGCGCGGATAACATCCAGATGGAAGCTATTGAACAACAGGATAATTTCGTGGGGTTCGCTGCGCTTGCGATTTAATTCCAGCATTTTACGAACCAGCGAGTTGGCGTAGTGGCCGATGCCCCGGAACCGGCTGTTGGTCTGCAGACATTGCAGGTCAATCACAATGCGCATTATTCGCTCTTTCCTTGCTTTAGGGATTTGTAGCGCTCCATCTCGACCGTCAGGTCACGGTAGATCTCCCGACCACGGGCGCTCAGATGTATCTGGTACTCAATGGGATCCGGCGCGTGGCGTTGACGGCTGACCCGCTCAACCATACGGAACAGGAACGGCACGCGGCAAAGAACCGATAGCATTCCCGCACGCACTCGTGGGAAACGACTGGTAAGGCGATCAACAACACCCAGGCCCTTGACCAGGTACGGCATCACGGCATTGCGCATCCGGGTGCGGCCATCACGTTCGCGCAACAGGCGGACTCCCTGGCTGGCCGCCCGCAACGGAGCTGTAATACGCCAGGAGGTACTGTGCAGGACACTGTGCAAGGTTTCATCCCGCAGACTGATGGTGTGTTGAAGTGCCGATGCCTGAGACTCGGCCAGCGCTTTCTGACGGGCCAGTTCGTCCCGCATATGATCTTCCCGGCGATGGGAGGCCTGCAGTTTCTGGTCGGCCGCCGCCCCCTGCTCTATCAGTTGTCGCTGTTTACGGTTGATCAGGTCGCGATAGCGGGCCAGCTCACGGGTAAACTCAGCCGGTACACTGTCAGTATTCTGTTGCGCAGGGGCATGGCGCTGGCGCAGTTCAAGGATGGCACTGAGGTCGTCCGGTGACATGCCAGCGCTGATCCAGCGCTGGTGAACCTGGTCCTCAAGGCTGGCGAAGTGAGCGAGCTCCTGTTCACTGAACCATGAGGACGGAATCTGGCAATCGCTGAAATCAAGTCCCTGGACACCGGCACCGGCAAAGCCGTCAATGACCCGCTGCCTTTCTTCCGGACGGGCGCTCAGGCTGTCGATACTGATCATCAGATCAGCGTGAACACGCCCGTAATGCATGGTCAGCAGCCACAGGGCATAAAACCCCTGGTAGGCCTGATCCGGAGCCAGTGGACGATGGAAATACCAGTCGTAGGCGACTTCCA
>CAYMQO010000254.1:0-3844 GCA_964392405.1 uncultured Marinobacter sp. | reverse complement strand
GGCGGGCTCAACAAAGACAGAAAAAGTCGCCAGCCCGTCGGAGAAGGTCACCGCCTGTCCCCGGGTTCCCTTGGGCGCGGTGGTCGGCATAAACCCTTCCGGGCGCCAGCCCAGGGTCCAGCCCTCCATACGGCCGGGCTCACCGGACAGCGGCAATGCCGGCGTCAGCTCCATCACTTCAACCCCCGACCGGATCTCAAACTCTGAGTCGGGTAGATCATCCACAATCTCAAGGGTAGTAAACTGAAACCGTTCCAGCACCTTTTCCTTATGGCGGACGTGGCTTTTCAGGAGCAACCCGGAATTCTTTTCCATCCACAGGCGATAACCGTAACGGTCGTTATCCCTGGGCTGTAGCCCGATAACCACCGCCGGGTAATCGGCTACCCGGTCTTCACCCAGCAACTCGGGCTGATACCAGGCACCCACAGGTACCTGCTGGCTGGCAAACGCTTCTGCGAAAGGACCGGAAGGGATCAGTTGATCGAGCTGAATCCGTCCGTACTCTGGCAACACACACACCACCCGGCCACCCCGCCGGATAATTTCGCCGTTGGCTCCGTCCTGGACCACCAGCCGTTCATCCACGCGACCGTCCCGGTACCGGTGCGCGATGGCCATGGAACTGACCTGCTCGCCCCGGGAGTAAACAAAAACACCACGATACGTGGTCATATTCAGGGCCGGGCCGAGTTTCAGCAACCAGGATTCTGCCGGCTCCCGGGCATGGGCCTGCGCAGGCACGGCGGCCAGCGCGAGAATTGCGACCAGCCAGGCCGCCAGCCACTCGCGCGCACCGGTATGTGGCCGGCCCGGGTGCGACCTTGTAGACAACCTGTTCGTTCGGATCAACAAAACACCCTCAACCCGTGATTTGTAGCGCTTTTAGCAAAATCGACACCTGTCCGGTGATCAATAGCCCTGCCCTGATACGCTGGTTACCCGCGCATACCCCAGGGTCCCCGGACCACCGCCCATGCTGTTGTACTGGGCATGTTCAAGGAGATACCGGCTGATCTGTTCCTTCTGGCGCTGGTTGAGCGCCTGCAAGGTCACTTCCGGCACGGGCGTCCCAGCGCTGGTTGTTGCCAGCGGTGCCCCGGCCTGAACCGACACCAGGGCTCCCGGGTTGTTGGGCGTTACCATATCCCAGTTACTGCCTGCGCCGAAACCGATGGCGACACCGGCGGCGATCATGGCCACCGCCGACCAGCGCCAGGGCGCCTGCCGTCGACGTATGGCCTGACGCTGTTCCGCCTGGGCCACTTCGGTCTGTTCCAGACTGTTACGAACCGCAGCCCGTACGTCGATAACCGTGTCCCCGTGGGGAGCCTCGTGAATCACATCCCGAATACGCTGCCAGCGCTGCCACTGGTCCCGCACGGCCTGCTGGTCGTGGTGAGACAGGACCCGGCGCACAGCCAGCTCGTCGGCCTGGTCATCCATCATGGCCGACAAGGTTTCTCTGAGCCGATCATCCATTGCCTGTACCTCGTGATAATCAGTAGTCATGAATTGTCGAGCATCGGCCCGAGCTGACGGTCAATGGCATCCCTTGCCCGGAAAATCCGCGACCGCACGGTACCGATGGGGCATTCCAGAATGCGGGCGATGTCCTCATAGGACAGCCCTTCATACTCTCTCAGCAAAAACGCGGAGCGAAGATCTTCCGGGAGTGCGGCGATGGCTTTTTCAAGCACTTCCCGCAACTGGTCCCGCTGCAGGAACCCTTCCGGAGAGGCCACTTCCCGAAGCCGTCCACCGTCCTCAAAACCCTCCGCATCGGCCACGTCGGCCACGCCCTGAGGCCGCCGGCCCCGGGCTTCGAGAAAGTTCTTGGCGGTATTGACGGCGATCCGGTAAAGCCAGGTGTAAAATGCACTGTCACCCCGGAACCGCTCAATGGCACGATAGGCCTTTACGAAGGTTTCCTGGGTGAGGTCCATGACCTCGTGGCTGTCGTAGATATAGCGACTGATGATGGAAGCCACCCGGGACTGATACTTGAGCACCAGCAGGTCAAAGGCGGATCGGTCTCCCTGACGGGCCTTGCGAACCAGTTGCAGGTCCGTCTGACCGTCCTGAGCGGCGGGGCGGGTCTGTTCTGCATCCGGTTTCATGATGGGGCCGGCGGGTGCCTCCTTTAGCTGGACCGCTTGGCCTGACTGCCGTCTTTCGCTTGTAATCATGGGCGCTGGTTCCACTGATAGCGACGGATTACCGCTGGCGTCCGGACGCCGGGTAACACCTGTCCTTTCCGTTGTGGGCAAATAGACAGCAGGCAGAAAGTTTAGTTCAATACTCGCCTCATTATGGCCCGCGATAACGATCACATGCCACAGTCTCACGAGTACGATGTTCTCATTATTGGCAGCGGTGCTGCCGGACTTACCGTTGCCCTGAACCTGCCACCCCATCTGCGGGTCGCGGTAATCAGCAAGGCTGGCATTACCAGTGGCGCTACGCTCTGGGCCCAGGGCGGAATCGCTGCCGTGCTGGATTGCGACGATTCTATCGAGGCCCATATCGCTGACACCCTCAATGCCGGCGGTGGCCTGTGCCACGAAGATGCCGTGCGCTACACCGTCGAAAACGCGGGCGAGAGTATCCGCTGGCTGATCGACAGCGGCGTCCAGTTCACCCGGGACGCCAACGAACAGCTGCACCTGACCCGGGAAGGCGGCCACAGCCACCGGCGCATTATCCATGCCGCCGACGCTACCGGTAACGCCGTGTCCACCACCCTCAGCGAACAGGCCGCCCAACGCCAGAATATTGATCTGCTGTCGAACCGCGTGGCGGTGGACCTGATTACCAACAGCAAACTGGCGCTGCCCGGTAACCGCTGCGTCGGAGCCTATGTGCTGAATCTGGAAACCAGCCATGTTGAGCTGTTCCAGGCCCGGTTTACGGTGATCGCCGCTGGCGGAGCCAGCAAGGCCTACCGTTACACGACGAACCCGGACGGCGCTTCCGGTGATGGCATAGCTATCGCGTGGCGGGCCGGCTGCCGGGTGGCTAATATGGAGTTCAATCAGTTCCATCCCACCTGCCTCTATCACCCCCACGCCAAGTCATTCCTGATCAGCGAGGCGGTCCGTGGCGAGGGCGGCCTGTTGAAACTGCCCGATGGCAGCCGCTTTATGGATCGTTTCGACACCCGCGGCGAACTGGCGCCGCGGGATATCGTCGCCCGGGCCATTGACCACGAAATGAAGCGGCTGGGCGCCGACCACCTGTATCTGGACATCAGCCACAAGCCGGCCGACTTTATCTGCAGCCACTTCCCCACAATTTATGAGAAGTGCCTGGAATTCGGCATCGATATCACCCGTGAGCCCATCCCGGTGGTGCCGGCGTCCCACTACACCTGCGGCGGCATCATGACGGACGAACGGGCACGCACGGATATCAACCAGCTTTATGCGGTCGGTGAAGCGGCGTTTACCGGCCTCCATGGCGCTAACCGGATGGCCAGCAACTCGCTGCTGGAGTGCCTGGTGTATGGCCGCGCGGCCGCCGCCGATATTGCCCGGCGGGAAAGCGATATCCCACCGCCTCCGCAGGCGCCGGCCTGGGATGAATCCCAGGTGCGCGATTCCGACGAGGACGTGATCATTTCCCATAACTGGGATGAGCTGCGGCATTTCATGTGGGACTATGTAGGCATCGTTCGCACGACCAAGCGTTTGCAGCGGGCCAAGCACCGGGTCGACCTGCTCACCCGGGAGATCAGCGAGTTCTACAGCAACTACCGGGTAACCAACGACTTGCTGGAACTGCGAAATCTGGTTACCGTTTCGGATCTGATTATCTGCTCGGCCCTGCAACGGAAAGAAAGCCG
>CAYMQO010000253.1:0-3848 GCA_964392405.1 uncultured Marinobacter sp. | reverse complement strand
CCGTAAAACAGATGACGGGCGTTCAGCACAAACATGGCCACGAACACCTCCAGCAGACCGGCACCGGCAGCGATCAGGCTGACGGCCAGAATCTGCGCGGCACCGGCGTAAATCGTGATGGCCATCAGTGGTGCGTACCACCAGGCATAGTCCAGCTGGGTGGCAAACAGCACCCCGAAAGCCATGCCCAGCGGGATATAGCCGAAGAGGATGGGCAGGGTTTGGCGCAACAGAGCAACGTTCATAAAAGTGTGAAACAAGTCCGGTCAGGGAAGGCGCCAATCATACCTCGCCGCACTGCGGCTGCCTAGCATTGTTCGGTAGCTACGTATTTTTGATTTTACAAATTTTCACCAGAAAACGGGATGTTACGTGATGATTGAAACCTGACTGTCACAGAGTCGGCTTACCGTGCCAGCATGATTTTCACTCGGAGCTGGCATGTTCGTTACCGTTCGCACTCGTATCTTCACCTTTGCCTTTCTTGCACTGGCAGCCCTGGCTGCTCTGGGGGCCATAAGCTGGTCGATCATTGCACAAACGTCCCAGGCCACAGACTCCCTGGTTAACCAGCAGCTGGCGGAGAGCTGGCAATTGACGGCGCTGGAAGAAAATCTTCGCACCCTGCAGGATCTGTCCTATCAGACCAAAGCGCAATTACTGCTCTGGAACGAAGTGGACGGGATCTATGCGGAGCTCGAAAACGGGCTGGCATCCCACTGGCAAGCGTTGCAGGTGACCCCCGGCCTGACGGAGTGGGCGACAGTTCATCAGCAGGAATTCGGGCAGGTGCAGCAATTGCTGGCGGTTATGGAAAAAGGAATAGAGGCCCGCTCCTACTATCAGGTCGGCCAGATCGTGGACTTTCAGCTGATCCCCGCGGTGGAGCCCATGCTGGAAGCGATCCGCAACGAGCAGCTCAGTCGCCGTCAAATCATTCAGGAGAACGCAACGGGCCTGCTCACCTTCATGGAAAAACAGCGGGGTTACCTGTTGGCCGGGGCCGCTGTGTTCCTGCTGGTGGTGTTCGGCATGACCCTCTGGCTGCGCCATACGGTGATTCGGCGCCTTGGTAGGACGGAACAGGCGCTGCGTGAGATGGAAGCCCACTCGGATCTGCGGCACCCGCCGACATTGTCTGGCGAGGATGAGGTCGCGGGCGTTACGGCCGCCATAACCAGTCTGGTGAGCCGATTCGGCCAGTTTATACGGGATATCCGCCAGGCAGCGGAGTCTCTGGATGGCCGGGCCCGGGTGCTGGAAGGCGAGGCCGGGACCGTGCAACAGGCGGCAGCCCAGACCCGCGTTCAGATCGGCGATGTGGCCGAGTCCATGGAAGAAATTACCGCCCAGGCGAACCGTATTGCCATCGCAGCGAAGGACTCACGGGACACCGTTACGATCGCCCTGACCGATAACCGCGGCGTTCAGGAAGGGTTACAGCGCTCTGAGCAGGCAGCGGAGCACACAGTCATGGTCATCGGAGAAGTCGCCGGCGCGATCCAGGTACTGACGGATTCTACCGGTCAGGTTCAGCAGGTGGTCAGTGTGATCTCCGAGATCGCGGAGCAGACCAACCTGCTGGCCCTGAACGCTGCCATTGAAGCCGCCCGGGCAGGGGAGCACGGGCGCGGCTTTGCGGTGGTGGCGGATGAGGTTCGAACGCTGTCCCGCCGTACTGCAGACTCCACCGGTGAAATCCGGCAATGGGTGAGTGACCTGGTGGACAACGTTCAGGGCATTGAATCCCGTCTCGTCACGATGCGAGAGGCCGGTAGAGAGAATCAGTTGGAACTCAAAGCGTTACGGTCTCATCTTGAGAGTCTGGATCGTCATTTTTCACAGCTATCCGAGCTTGGCCATGATATTGACGGGGCGATCCACGCCCAACGGGATAATATCGACCGGGTTGGCCAGCGCTCCCGCGCGCTGTCGGAAAGCGCAGATCGGCTGGTCGGTTCGGTGGCTGAAACACGGAACGTCAGCGATGCGCTGCGTCAGGAATCCGGCTCCCTTCGAGACCTTGCAGCCCGGTTTCAGGTTAATCAGCAGTAAGCTGCCTCCGGTCATCCGATACGGAAAAACATCGGCGGTCGTCTTCCGTTATCATGGGCACTTCATTTTCCAGTGGAGCCAGCCTGTGGATGATTTTGATAAGGCCCCGGAACAGGACCCCCGGGAAGCGCCCTTCGTCGTGGATACGGCGCTGTTAACAGAAGACCAGCTGGAAGGTCTGGTGCAGGAATACTGCACCCGCTACCACGGCCTGAACGATCAGGAAAGCCCGTTGCAGGAACAAAGCCGCGTCCGCGCAGCGGTCGACCGGGGTGAACTCGTGGTCTGGTTCGATCCGGTAGAAAACACCGCGGGTCTTGGCCACCCGCCACCTCAATAATTCCGCTTGCCCCGGGCCTGTCGCCGGGCTCACCGGTTCAGTTAACCCGCAATCCCCTTTATCATAAGCGACCAGCAACCCACCGCACCCATCCGGTGGCCGAGAAAAATAACAGGATCCCGCTCATGCCCAGCTTTCGCAGTGTGCTCATCGCCAACCGTGGTGAAATTGCCATTCGTATCGCCCGTAGCCTGTCAGAGGCCGGCATTCGCTCGGTTGGCGTTTACGCCACCGATGATGCCCAGTCGCTGCATGTGCGCAGGGTCGACCACGCAGCGGTGCTCAGCGGGCAGGGCGCTTCAGCTTACCTGGATATGGAGCAGATGGTGCGGCTGGCGCTGGCGGAAGGCTGTGATGCGATTCACCCCGGCTATGGTTTTCTCAGCGAAAACCCGGACTTCAGCCGGCGCTGTCAGGAAGTCGGTCTTGTCTTTATTGGCCCTTCCGCGAACTGCCTGTCGTTACTGGGTGACAAGGCCCGTGCCCGGGCGCTGGCACGGAAGTGCGGCGTACCTCTGGCGGAAGGCACCGGGGGCGATCTGACACTGGATGAGGCCGCGGCGTTTCTTTCCAGGTTGAAAGCAGAACACGGCGATGCCGCCGGCATCATGCTGAAAGCGGTTGCCGGCGGCGGTGGCCGTGGAATTCGCCCGGTGTTCCGGGCTGAAGAACTGGAGCCGGCATGGCAGGCCTGTCAGCGAGAGGCCATGCGGGCTTTCGGTCAGGCTGCACTGTATGCCGAGCGACTGCTGGTCAACGCCCGTCATATCGAAGTCCAGGTTCTGGGTGACAGCTCCGGTGGCGTGTCCCACCTGTGGGACCGGGATTGCAGCCTGCAGCGCCGCCGTCAGAAACTGGTCGAACTGGCACCTGCGCCCCACCTGACCACGGATCAGCGCAGCGGAATGATTAACGCAGCCATGACCATGGCCCGGGCCGCTGGCTTGCAGGGGTTGGCAACTATTGAGTTTCTGCTGGATACCGATACCGGCCAGTTTGTTTTTATGGAGGCCAACCCCCGTCTTCAGGTGGAGCATACTGTTACCGAAGCCATCAGTGGCCGGGATCTGGTTGCCCTGCAAGTGGCGTTGGCGGAAGGTCAGACACTGGACCAGCTGGCGCTTGCCAGCGTACCGTTCCAGCCTGGCAAGGCCAGTGCTGTCCAGGCGCGGATCAATATGGAGCGCCAGGGTCCCGACGGTCAGACCATGCCGGCAACGGGCACCCTGTCGGTTTACGAGCCCCCCGGAGGCCCGGGTGTGCGCGTTGACGGCGCCGGCTATGCGGGTTTTCAGAGCGGTGGTGGTTATGATTCCCTGCTCGCCAAACTGGTGGTTTACGGCCAGGGTTCCCTTAGTGAACTGATGCGTAAAAGCTACCGGGCCCTATGCGAGTTCCGGATTGAGGGCATCGACACCAACCTGATGTTTCTCCGTAATCTGGCGAAACTGCC
>CAYMQO010000252.1:0-3881 GCA_964392405.1 uncultured Marinobacter sp. | reverse complement strand
TTTTTCAGCAAGGACGAGATTCTCTGGCAGGCCATGGCCGCCGACCGGAACGGGCTGCTGGCCGCCGGACTGCTGGGGGCGGTGCTGACCGGTATCTATACGGTGCGGCTGATACTTGGCATTTTTCATGGTGAACCGGGCAGTGACCAGGCCCGCCATTCGGAATCGGGCACGAGCCTGCTTACGCACCACTTGCCGCTGGTGGCGCTGACGGTGTTATCCACCTTTATCGGCGCCTGGATCTATCCGGGCCTGGACACGCTGTTTCCAGAAGCGCCAGGGGACACGGCAGACAGCGGTCATGGCCTGCTACAGGTACTGGCTGTTGGCGCAGTCGTCGCCGGGCTCGCACTGGCGGGCTGGCTATACCTGATACAACAGCAATGGCTGAGCGAGGTCACCAGCCGGAAGCCGGGGGCCAGTCTGTGGCAGCTCTGGCACCACGCCTGGGGCTTTGATGCGCTGTTTGACCGCCTGCTGGTAAGCCCCTGGCACTGGACCGTACGCGTGCTGCGGTTCGACTTTATCAACCTGATCATGAACCTGCCGGCGCTACTCGCCCGGGTGTTCAATGCCGGCCTGGTACGCAGCCAGACCGGGCGCATCCGCAGCTACGCGGTAGTGATGGTGTTCGGCGCCACGGTGATCCTGATGGCCCTGGTGCTGATGCCAGGAGGCAGCGCATGATTCTGGTCTGGCTGATCCTGATTCCTTTTCTAGGCGGCCTGCTTAGCTGGCAGGCGGAGCGCTGGGGCGGACAGGCTCCCCGCTGGATCGCCCTGGCCACCATGCTGTTCGTGCTGGTCATCAGCGTGGTGTTATGGCTGGGCGGCAATTTCAGTCTTACGGTTCGGGCGGAGAACCCGTGGCTGCTGGAATGGCGCGCACCCTGGATCCCACGTTTTGGTATTGAAGTGCACCTGGCACTGGATGGGTTGTCACTGATTCTGGTTGCGCTTACCGGGTTTCTCGGGGCTCTGGCAGTGCTCTGTTCCTGGCGGGAAATTGCTCACCGGGTCGGGTTCTTTCACCTGAACCTGCTGTTTATTCTCGGTGGAGTGGTAGGGGTTTTCCTGGCGCTGGATCTGTTCCTGTTCTTTCTGTTCTGGGAAATGATGCTGGTGCCCATGTACTTCCTGATCGCCCTGTGGGGCCACAGTGGGTCACCGGGCCGTACCCGTATCCGCGCCGCCACACGCTTCTTCATTTACACCCAGGCCAGTGGCCTGCTGATGCTGGTGGCAATTCTTGCACTGGTGTTCGTGCACTACCGCTCCACCGGTGAGCTGTCGTTCAGCTATGACGTCCTGCGGGGCACTGACGTACCGGATCCGCTGGGTTTCTGGCTGATGCTGGGGTTCTTCGTGGCGTTCGCGGTCAAGCTGCCAGTGGTGCCGTTTCATGGTTGGCTGCCAGATGCTCATGCCCAGGCGCCGACCGCCGGCAGTGTCGACCTGGCGGGAATTCTTCTGAAAACCGCCGCCTACGGCATGATCCGCTTTGCCTTGCCGCTGTTTCCCGAGCAGTCCGAAACCTTTGCTCCGGTCGCCATGACGCTGGGGCTGGTGGGCATTATCTATGGCGCGGTACTGGCCTGCGGCCAACAGGACATCAAGCGCCTGATTGCCTACACCAGTATCTCCCATATGGGCTTTGTGCTCATTGCCCTCTATTCCGGTTCAGAACTGGCCATTCAGGGGGCTATCGTGCTGATGGTGGCCCATGCCTTCTCCAGTGCCGGTCTGTTCATTCTTAGTGGCCAGCTGTATGAGCGCATCCACACTCGGGATATGCGTACCATGGGCGGACTCTGGAGCCGGATACCAGTCTTGCCAGCCTTTACCCTGTGTTTTATCGCCGCTTCGCTGGGCATGCCAGCCACCGCCAATTTCGTTGGCGAGTTTATGGTGCTGTTCGGCATCTTCTCGGGCGCGCCCCTGGTGGCAGCGATTGCCTGTATCGGGCTGGTGCTTGCGGCCATCTACTCCCTGCTACTGATGCAGCGAGTGCACTATGGTCCGGTCTACCGCGCCGGCCCGCTGCGCGGCCCGGACCTTCGGGAATACGGTATGATGCTGACCCTGCTGGTACTGACCATTGCGGTGGGTATCTATCCGCAACCGTTACTGGATACCACGGCAGCTGTAGCCGCTCCGGTGGCGGAGCTGTTCACCGGTAGTGCCGGGCTGACGGTGCAGCCGACGGAGGCGCAAGGATGGTAACGCTCTCCGGTCTGCTGGCCCTGTTACCGATGATTCTCTGTGCCGCCACGGCGGTGGTGGTGATGCTGGGCATCAGCTGGCGACGACATCACGCGGGCACGGCGATCCTTTCTGCAGGTGGCCTGGTGCTGGCGCTGCTAAGCATTCCCCTGGCAGCCAGCGCACTGTCCTCGCCGCCACTGCTGACCATGGACGGCCTGGCGCTTATGGGCAGCGTGCTGGTGTTACTGAGTGCGTTGGTGACCGTGGCGCTGAGCCATCATTATCTCACCGGTTATATCGGCCCCAGGGAAGAGTTCTACCTGTTGCTGCTCTGTTCGGTGACCGGTGCGCTGGGCCTGGTGGCCAGCGATCATCTGGCGACTCTGTTTATCAGCCTGGAACTGCTGTCGATGCCCCTGTACGGAATGCTGGCCTACAGCTTCCGGGCCGAGCGGTCGCTGGAAGCGGGCATCAAGTATCTGATCCTGTCTGCCGCGGCGTCCGCTTTCCTGCTGTTTGGCATGGCTCTGGTCTACGCCCGTACCGGTCAGATGGATCTGGGCAGTCTTTCGGCGGGTCTGGCGGCCGCGGATGCCTGGATCCAGGCTGGCGCCGTGATGATGATCGTGGGGTTGGGCTTCAAGCTGTCCGTGGTGCCTTTCCATCTGTGGACGCCCGACGTGTATCAGGGCGGCCCGGCTCCTGCCTCCACCTTCCTCGCCACGGTCAGTAAGCTGGCCGTTTTTGTGATTATGCTGCGGCTGATTCTGGTCGCGCCGGTCTTTGAGCGCGAGTGGATACGCACCCTTCTGATCGTGCTGGCACTGATCACCATGCTGGGCGGCAATCTGTTGGCGCTGTTCCAGGGCAACCTGAAAAGACTGCTGGGTTATTCATCGGTCGCTCACTTTGGTTATCTGCTGGTAGCACTGGTGGTGGGTGGGCCGTTGGCAGTGGAGACCACTGGCGTCTATCTGGTCACCTATCTGGTGACCACGCTCGCAGCATTCGGGGTGGTGACCCTGGTGTCGAGCCCGTTTGAGGGTGAGGACGCAGCCGGTTTGCATCATTACCGGGGGCTCTTCTGGCGCCGGCCCTGGTTGTCGGCGGTGATGACGGTGAGCTTTCTGTCACTGGCGGGGATTCCATTGACGGCCGGGTTTATCGGTAAATTCTATGTGATTGCCCTGGGCGTAGCCGAGGCGCAGTGGTGGCTCGTGGGTGGCATTGTGGCGGGTAGTGCTATCGGGCTGTTTTATTACCTGAGGGTGATGGTGACGCTGTATATGCCGGAACCGGGAATGCGGCGGCGCGACGCTGCCAACGACTGGGGCAGCCGGGTAGGGGGTCTGACGCTGCTGGTCGTTGCCGTCTTGATTCTGGTGATCGGCGTCTATCCAGCGCCGGTGATCGACTGGGTGGTTGGGTTATCCTGGGTGTCCTGATTGACTCTGCTGGGTGGCTCGCAGTTGCGATCGGTGCGGGTGCGGGTGCGGGTAGTGAGGGTATCGGGAGTGGCTTGCAGAACGAAAAACCCTGTTTTTCTGACTGTTCTGCAGGCCACCCCGATACCCTCACAGTTCGTCCTTGGATGCACCTGGATATCAAAAAGAAAGGTTTGGGTAGGGGCTTTCGGAACAGTCAGAAAAAAAACGTTTTTCGTTCCGAAAGCCCCTA
>CAYMQO010000251.1:0-3901 GCA_964392405.1 uncultured Marinobacter sp. | reverse complement strand
GCCCGTGCCGCTGAGCTGCTTGAGCCGGCTGCCGACGCCGCGCTGGACAGCAACCAACCCCGTTTCCGCTGGCAGTTTCGGGGCGATAGCGAAAAAGCCCGGGTCGAAGTGGCACGGGATGCGGAATTTCACCAGGTGGTCGCCAGCAGTGAATGGAGCAACGCCGGGTACGCCACCCCGAACCGTCCGCTGGCCGCTGGCCGTTATTACTGGCGGGTGGTGACCGAGGCCGGAGGCACTTCGTCGGCCGTCAGCGAGGCCCGTGCCCTGACCATCAATGGCAGCCTGGCACCGGTACACGTTCTGAGCGCCAACTACATGAATCAGCAGGTGCGCATTTTCTGGGAGACCATCGATCAGGCCACCGGTTATCTGCTACAACTGTCGGAAGACCCAACCTTTGAGGAAGTCCTCAAGGAAGCGACGGTGACGGACACCACCGCTGCCTTGCGCCTGATTCCCGGAAGACGGTACTTTGTCCGGTTACGAGCCATCCCGGATGGCCCTCTGGCGGCCCAGTGGGGCCCTGGCCGTGAATTATATGTAGAATAAGGGTACTGCCGCGTAACCCGACAGTGGGTTCTGGCAGTGCCTGAACCCATCACGTACTGCAGCAGGGCCCATGACAAGGGATTGGTTTTCAACGCGACATTCTGCCTGGACGCTGGCCCTGCCGCTGCTTGGCATCCTGCTTCTGCTTCAGTTGAGCACCCTGCCCCAACGCCTTGATAACTGGCTCTATGATGCGCTGATTACCACGTTTCCAGCGGAAGCGCCGGACGACATCGTGGTGGTGGCCATTGATGAGAACAGTCTGGCGGGTCTTGGTGGCTGGCCCTGGCCGCGGCACGTGCATGCACGGCTACTGCAGAACCTGACGGCCCTCGGTGCCGGCCCCGTGGTGATGGATATCCTGTTTACCGAAGCGACCGCGGACGACTCGCAGCTGGCAGAAGCCATGCGGCAGCATGGACAGGTCATTCTGCCGCTGTACCTCGCCCCAGGCCGCCAGTCGGATCCGTTGCAGGAGTATCTGCCAACCCCGGCTCTGGCCGACGCTGCGGCGGCCCTTGGCCATGCCCATATCGAGCTGGATCCCGACGGTATTGCGCGGGGCCTGTATCTGTACAATGGCCTCGGCAACCGCCTCTGGCCGGCGCTGGCCCTGGCGGCGACCACCCTGGATGACCCCGGAACGGACCGGACTCAGACGGACAGGAGAGTGCCTGCCTACCTCAATGTTCGGGAGGAGTTCCGTCGTGTTCCCCTGGCTGGTCACAACGGGACCTTTACCACCATCTCGTATATTGACCTGCTCATTCACCCGGCAGACTACGACTGGCTGGCGGGTAAAACCCTGTTGATCGGCGCCACCGCTGCGGGCTTTGGGGACGTGCTGCCTACGCCTTTCTCCGCCCTCGCCCAGCCCATGCCAGGGGTCGAGTTTCACGCCAACACCCTGGCTGCTGCCCGGAGCAAGGCGCTGGTCTCAACGGTACCCCCTGCACTGCACTGGACTCTGGCCCTGCTCACCCTGGTACTGGTCATACTGGTCCTGCCCCGGCTCCGGCCCAGCGGTACCTTCCTGTTTACCTGCGCATTGTCCGCCCTGATTGTGGCGGGGGCCTGCGGGGTGTTGCTGGGATTGGGCTTCTGGCTGCCGGTTGCCCACAGCCTGCTCGTGCTGGTGATCGCCTTCCCGCTCTGGAGCGCGCGCCGGCTGTCACTGGCCAACCAGTTTCTGAATCAGCAGATTGACCAGCTCGAGCGGGGCAATCTGCTCCACTTACCGGCCACCTGGAGCCGGAACCCCCGCCTGATCCTGGAGAACCTGAAACGCCTGCTACTGCCGGAAGGCTGGCTGCTGGTGGAAAACGGCAATATTCTGGAGCAGCATGAGTTGTCGCTGGACGAGGACCACGCTGGCTGGGCACAGACGCCGGGGGTCTGGCACCACGAAGACGGTATCAGCCGCGTCACCATCGTTCGCGGTACCGGGCATTACCGGCTGGCGTTACGGTTACCGGCAGACCTGGCCGGGGCAGCGGCGGAGCGCTACCTGGCCAGGCTTCCGCTACAGGCACCAAGCCAGGCACCCGCTGCAGTCTCCCGGGAGAATCTGTCGTCCCGAATCGACCGCGCCCAGGAAGCCACCCAGAAACTTAACCGGATACAGGGCTTTATCTGGCGCTCCTTCGAGCACATGCCTGACGGCATTATTGTGACCGACCCGATCGGCCTGATCCTGTTCGCGAACGGCCATGTGCCCCGCTGGTTTAACGAGCCCGAGCCCAGCCTGCAGGGCATGTCACTGGCTACCCTGTTGCAGGGCCACGACCCCCGCAGCCCCAGCTGGGCGGAAACCCTCTCCGATACGCTGACGCTGCAGCAAAGCCGCACGGTGGATCTGCACCTGCATGGACGCGACTTCCTGATCCATTTTGCCCCCTTTGTGCTGCCAGACAGCCAGCAGAACGGCATCATCGCCAACATTTCCGATATCTCCGAACTGCGGGAGCAACAGCGCCAGCACCGGGAAGCCATCGACTTTATCTCCCATGACGTTCGCTCTCCGCTGGTTTCCCAGCTGGCCCTGATCGAGCAGCTCAAGCGCCGTCCCGGCGAGGTTCAGGTCGAGCAACTGGACCAGCTACGCAGGCTGGCCCGGCGCAGCTATCACCTGGCGGAAGAGTTTGTGCAGTTGGCGCGGGCTGAGCAACTCACCGAAACCCGGTTCTATGACTGTGAGTTTCTGGCCATTGTCGAGAACGCCCGGGACAGTGTCAGCGAGCAGGCGCTGGAGAAAAACATCAAGCTGGTTCTGCTGGGCAATGACGATCTGTGGCTCAGGGGTAACGCGGAACTGCTGGAACGAGCCGTAATCAACCTGCTCACCAACGCCGTGCAGTACTCAGAGCCGGGTACGACCGTTACCATGCAAGTCTTCCGTGCCGGGCATCAGGCCTGCCTGACGGTATCCGATGAAGGCGCGGGTATTCCCGCGTCAGAACTGCCCACCCTGTTTGATCGCTTCCGGCGCCAGAGCAGTAACGAACTGGCGGGCAAACATGGCGTTGGCCTGGGCCTTTCGTTCGTGAACGTGGTGGTGGAAAAGCATAAGGGCGAGATTGCGGTGGAATCCCGCGAAGGGGAAGGTTCAGCCTTTACCCTGAAACTGCCCGCTGCAGACGTGACGGAGCGTGCCTAGAGCCGGGCTGAAGCCAAAACCGGCGCACTCGGCTCGCTGACCAGACCTGCGTTGTCCTGGGTCTGCACGGCAAAATACCAGGTGCCGGGGGCTAACCCATCGATGGTATGGCCACATTCCAGCGCCTTACAGGACACTCTCTCGTAGTAGCCAAGGCTGGCGGGATTACGTCCGTACAGGATGATGTAACCGTTGATCTCACTCTGATAGCTGAGCTGATCGCCGTTAACCCGGCGTGATGGCGCAACCCAACTGAGGGTTACCTCAGAATCACCAGTCACCTTCTGCTCCACAACGCTCGTCTCTTTAACTTTACCTGCAGAGGCGCTGCCGGAGTCAGAGCCAGAGCTGGAGCCGCCGCAACCGGTTAGCAACGTACCGGTTAAAGCGACAGCAATAGCGACTGTCCGGGTTTCCGGGAAGGAAAACGACATAAACTGCACTCCGGCTGGGAAAGATTTTTGAAAATTTTACAAAATCACCCATCGACGCGATGTGAGCGCGGTCTGCTTTTAGAAAGAAAGCGTCGAAAAACTCGTCACATAGGCACCGCAACACAGCGCTGGTTCGCGTTGCCAACCTGGAAACGAAATTTATGGAGTCATAAAATCGAAGGGAAAATCAGCAGGGTAAGACTGATGGTGGGTGGTGCAGGGATCGAACCTGCGACCCTCGCCTTGTAAGGGCGATGCT
>CAYMQO010000250.1:0-3913 GCA_964392405.1 uncultured Marinobacter sp. | reverse complement strand
CCGGTGAAACCGGCGCACGGTCGGTGCTGGATGTGCCGCCAGCACTGCTGTCACCGAAAACCCCGGCCCAGCTGCGCAAAGACCTGCTATAGCCCGGCGCTGGAAAAAACGAAGGGCCAGTTGGAATTCCCAACGCGAATACTGGCCCATTAGCAATACTAATTTGTTTCCTGTACCCACTATGCATAATCTTGATAAAAATCCAACAACTGGAGATTATCCCCATGGCTTTACCAGAACTCGAAACCACCCAGTATGAGGTCAGGGACGGCATCGCAACCATTACCCTGAACCGTCCGGACAAACTCAACGCCTACAACGCCAAAATGCGTGCAGAGCTGATCGCGCTGTTTGACGAGACCGACGCCGACGACAACGTGCGTGTGGTCGTCATCACCGGCGCAGGCCGGGCCTTCTGCGCTGGCGCAGACCTGTCATCCGGCGGCGATACCTTCGACCGCAATGCCCATTCTGGTGATCCGGTCCGTGAAGCGCTGCGGGTAGGGGATGTGTACCGGGACGGTGGCGGCACCAATACCCTGCGTATCTACGAAAGCCTCAAGCCCGTCATCGGTGCAATCAACGGCGCTGCCGTTGGTATCGGCGCCACCATGCAGTTACCCATGGACTTCCGCCTGGCGTCCACCAAGGCCCGGTTTGGTGTTGTGTTCGTTCGCCGCGGTATCACGCCAGAAGCCGCGTCTTCCTGGTTCCTGCCGCGGCTGGTGGGCATGCAGACCGCCATGGAGTGGACCATGACCGGCCGGATTTTCGACGCCGAAGAAGCCCTCAAGCACGGCCTGGTGCGTTCCATCCATGAACCGGAAGACCTGCTGCCGGCGGCCTACGAGCTGGCCCGGGAAATCGCGGATAACGCGGCGCCGGTGTCCGTAGCCCTGGCCCGCCAGATGATGTGGCGCATGTCCGCAGCCCCGCATCCCATGTATGCACACCGCGTCGACAGCCGCTCCATCCAGGCCCGGGGCGAGTCTGCAGACGCCCACGAAGGTGTCTCTTCCTTCCTGGAGAAGCGCCCGGCCGAGTTCCCCAACAAGGTCTCCACCGACATGCCGGAATTCTTCCCCTGGTGGGAAGAGCCTGTGTTCGAGTAACGCCAGTTGATACCAGCGAGCTGACAGATTCAGCGAGCTGATCTAAGGGCGCGGGGAGCCTGCTGAACATGGCGGGTTCCCGGCGCTTTTTTTTGAGTGACCCGTTTTGAAATAAGTGTAAACCTGTTTCAGGGCTAGACAGAGCATAAAGCTGCTCAGGAATTCACCAGCCCGGCCGATAACCTGAAAAGGTAAATAAGGAGGCCGGTTACCGTGATTTCATCCAGTCAGATTTCTCTCGTTTCGAACAGCAGTCGACAAACCACGTTTCTGGATACCAGTCAGCTACGTATCCGCCAGGGAGCTGCGTCGCCCCAGGGCAATGGCCAGCAGGTCGCCGGCACCGAGTTGTCCATGGTGCGACAGGCCACATACCAATACAGCAGCCAGGAACAGATGGCCTTCAGCAACACCAGCAAGGTCAGCGGCAACGGCCGGGAGGCGTCGCTCGCCAGTACCGAACTGGTAGAGAAGTCCTCTGAACTCCTGCTGCTGGGCCAGCAAGCCCTGAACGTCAGCCGTGCAGCGCTTGGCGGGGGTGATGGCGTCGGGGTGAAAGGCGAGGTTGCGGTGACGGCAGGGCAGTATGTTTTTTACTCTGAAAGCGAATCACGCAACTTTGCCTCCAGTGGCAGCATCAGCCTGGAGAACGGCGAAACCATCGACTTCACCCTGTCACTGCGACAGTCGCAGTCGCGCACTTACGAATATTCCGAACTGGTCCAGATCCGCGAGCGCCCGATGACCGACCCGTTGGTGATCAACTTCGGAACATCCACCGCCCACCTTAATGACACCCTGTTCGAGTTTGACCTGGAAGGTAACGGTAAAACCGGCCAGTACGCTTCCCTCGGCAGTGGCAGTGGTTACCTGGTATTCGACCGGAACGGTAACGGCAAGGTGGACGACGGCACCGAACTGTTCGGGCCACAGTCCGGCTCCGGCTTTGGTGAGCTGGCCCATTATGATGACGATGGTAACGGCTGGATCGACGCCAACGACGAAATCTTCCAGTCCCTGTCGGTGTGGGTACAGACGGCAGAAGGAGGAGAGGAACTGCGTTCGCTGGAAGAGGTGGGCGTTCGGGCCCTGTATGTAGACAGTGTTGAAGACCGCTTTACCCTCACCAACGGCCAGGGTGTGCCCCTGGGGCAGATAAAGGCAGCGGGCATCTACCTGACCACCGATGGCGAGGTGCGCACACTGGAAGAGCTGGACCTGGCAGAGCAGAACACCAAGCAGGCGCCGATGGCATCAACCCCTCTGGAAACCGGCCAGGGCAACGGGCCGTCCGGCAGCGGGCAGGCTGGCAATGAAAGGGCGGACGCCAGGCTCGAAGCCATTCAGCAGGCGCTGGTCAAACTCAACGAAATCCGTGCAAAACAGCAGGCGTTTATAGAGCGGGCGAAGGAAGACGCAGAGAAAAAATCCCCCCTGGAAGACTACTTCCACATCATCGACCGGTTGCGTCTGGAATTACTGAACAGCCAGGACGAGAAAAAGCAGGCCGCGAGCCGGTATCTGGAATTCGCCAGCCTTTGATGGCTGGCTGATGAGCTGTCGCCGAAGCACGGCCAGGCCCCTCTTACAGAGGCCTGGTCGGGTTTTCAGCGGCTAGTCAAACGTTCTCGGCCGCACCGTATCCGGCTTCAGGAAATCCTTCTCACCAGTATTGGCGTGGTCGCCCAGTATTTTGCCGTCGGCTTCGCTGGGCTGTCCGTACAGTGAGTTTTTATGAAAGGTAGGACCAAACTTCTCCAGGGTCTCCTTCACATCGCCTGTGTAACGCGGGTCCTGGGGGCGTTCCTGATTACTGATGTAGTAACCGATATCCCAGGCCTCCTGGTCACTCAGTGACATGGGCTGCCCCAGGGGCATGTTATTCTTGATAAAACCGGCGGCCGTAAACAGCCGCACAAGGCCGGCACCCCAATTATTGGAGCCATCGCCCCAGGGTGGCGGGAACACAGTCTGGTCGCCGATCTTCAGCCCTTCACCATCCGCACCGTGACAGACGGCACAGTTTTCCTGATAGAGCTGCTCACCGTTGGCATAGCTCAGGGTTTCCGGACGCTCCGGTGCCGGGAAACCACGACCGTAGATGGGTTTATCCGGATACATCTCGACGCCCTTGGCCAGCCACTGGTGATAGGCGCTCAGGGCCAGCATGTTGTCACTGCCATACTCAGGCGACTTGCCATTCATGGAGTAGGTAAAGCAGCCCGCAATACGCTCCTCCAGATTGTTCACATGGCCGTTCTTGCCCCGGAACCCGGGCAGGGTTACCGCCGCCGGCCACACCGGGGCACTGAACGGCATACGGCCTTCACCCAGGTGGCAGCTGGAACAGTTCATATCATTGAACACATTCTCTCCGCGCAGTTGCTGGGTATCGGTAAACAGGTCATAGCCACGGCGGATAACCCGCTTCAGTTCCGGGTGCAGGTCAGACTCATCCAGATCCTGCAGGCTGGGCGGTATGTGTACCAGTTCATTGTCCTTCGGGGGCGGATAGCCCAGTTCCGTCAGGGTATTGAGGTAGGTTTTGGTGTCGTCAGCGACAACCGGGCTTCCCTGAATGAGAAGAGACCCGGCCAGCGCTGCGATAGCAAAGGATAATCTCATGGCAACGTCTCCTCTCAGTTGGATTGTGCAGGTTGGGTGGACAGCCACGCGGCTACGGCCTGGATATCTGCGTCACTCATACGCCGGGCTATGGTGCCCATCAGGTCCTGCGCGTCGTTTTTGCGGGTGCCTGCCTGCCAGGCTTTCAGCTGGGCCTCGATATACCCGGCATGTTG
>CAYMQO010000249.1:0-3922 GCA_964392405.1 uncultured Marinobacter sp. | reverse complement strand
TTCAGGCAATAGCACCCCGCCCCAGAATAAAGGGGTGCCGTATTCTAGGCGGGTGAGGCCGGGGATGCAACCGATTCCGTTGGCAGCATGCCCCTGTGACCGTTACGGACTGGTGCTGCGCTGGCGCACAGCTTCGTACAGACAAACACCGGTAGCAACCGATACGTTCAGGCTGTCCACCAGGCCCTGCATGGGGATATTGATCAGCATATCGCAGTGTTCCCGGGTCAGCCGGCGCATGCCCTTGCCTTCGGCCCCCATCACCAGACCGACGGGACCGATGAAGTCGGCCTGATACAGGGTGGCTTCCGCCTCGCCAGCGGTGCCTATCAGCCACACGCCCTGTTCCTGCAGGGCTCGCAGGCAGCGGGCCAGATTGGTTACCCGGACAAATGGCACCGTTTCAGCGGCGCCGCTGGCGACCTTTCTCGCCACCGGTGTCAGCGTGGCAGACTTGTCCCGGGGCACAATCACCGCCGCCACCCCGGCCGCATCCGCGGTTCGCATGCAGGCGCCCAGATTATGGGGGTCGGTGACGCCATCCAGAATCAGCAACAGAGGCGGCTCTTTCCGGGCGGCCAGCATCTGGTAGAGGTCATCCTCTGTCCATTCGCGACTCTCACTAACCTGCGCGACCACGCCCTGGTGGGCGCCGGCGACCCGGGTATCCAGCTCTTTGCGATGCACTACCTGCCACTGCACACCGAGTGAATCCAGTGCTTCGGTAATCTGCTTTACCCGGCGGTCCTGCCGCCCCTGCTGAATCCATACCTGCTGCAGCCGCTCCGGTTGCTTTTTGACAACCGCGTCCACCGCATGCCAGCCAAACACAAACTCTTCCGACACGTACCTTTCCTTTCTGTTTATCGGCTGGCGCCACTTTTCTTACGACCGCCCCGGGAACCGGAGCCTTTTCGTTCCGCAGAGGCTGACTTACTGCCATCTTTCTTCTTGCCGGAAGATTTACGGGTGGCCTCTCTCGCTGCCTCGGCTGCCAGCTGTTCTTTTGCGGAAGGTTTCTTGCGGGATCGACTCCTGGCGGGTTTACTGCCCTTCTCGGCCTTGCCACCCCGGGCGTCCCTCGCGGACTCTTTACCGGCTCCGCTACGGTCGCCTTTTGCACCTGACTTGCCAGAAGACTTACGGCCGCCGCGGCGACTGGGCTCGCTGACCAGCTCCAGGTCGATCTTGCGATCATCCAGGTCCACCCGCACTACCTGCACCTGAACCTCGTCACCCAGGCGGAAGCTGGTGGCGGTACGTTCACCAAGCAACCGGTGCTTGGCGGCGTCGTGGCGATAATAGTCGCCCCCGAGCGTCGAGATATGTACCAGGCCTTCAATATAGATACCGTCCAGCTCCACGAAGAAGCCAAAAGGCACCACCGCCGCGATCACGCCGCCGTAGGTTTCCCCCACGTGCTCCCGGAGGAATTCACACTTGAGCCAAGCCATGACATCCCGGGTGGCCTCATCGGCCCGGCGCTCGGTCATGGAGCAGTGCTCACCCAGTTGCACCATACGCGCCAGGTCGTAGGGGTACTCGGCAAGTTCCGGGTCACGCACCGCCGGATGCTCGACGTCTTTTGCCGATTCCTTGCGGTGGATAATGGACTTGATGGCCCGATGGACGATCAGATCAGGATAACGCCGGATCGGCGACGTAAAGTGGGTATAACTGGCGTAACCCAGGCCGAAGTGCCCGCTTTCGTCCGGGCTGTAGACCGCCTGACTCAGTGAGCGCAGCATCACCATCTGGATGATATGGGCATCCGGCCGCTCGTGAATCTGTTCGAGCAACTGCTGATAGTCCGCCGACGTCGGCTTGTCGCCACCGCCCAGTTGCAGCCCCAGTTCGCCGAGGAACAACCGGACCGCCTGCAATCGCTCTTCCGACGGGCCGTCGTGAACCCGGTACAGGGCCGGCACGCGGTACTTCTTCAGGAATCGCGCAGTGGCCACGTTGGCGCACAGCATGCACTCTTCCACAATCTTGTGAGCGTCGTTGCGGTACACCGGTACGATTTCCTCGATCTTCCGGTTCGCGTCAAAGATAACCCGGGTCTCGGTGGTTTCGAAATCAATGGCACCACGCTCTGTACGGGCCTGGCGGAGCACCTTGTACAGACCGTAGAGGTCGTGAAGCTGGGGCAGAATATCGGAGTAAAGCTGGCACAGACTGATGCCCATATCCGAATCCGGATGCTCCAGCATCTGACTGACTTTGGTATAGGTCAGGCGGGCATGGCTGTGCATTACCGCCTGATAAAATTTATAGCTACTGATCCGGCCGGCGGCGCTGACTGTTACATCCGCCACCATACACAGGCGATCAACGCCGGGATTCAGGGAGCAGAGCCCGTTGGAGAGCTTCTCCGGCAACATGGGTACCACATGGTCCGGGAAGTATACCGAGTTGCCCCGGTTGAGGGCTTCTTCGTCCAGTGGCGAACCCGGCCGCACATAGTGGGACACGTCAGCAATCGCCACCATCAGCCGGTAGCCGCCACGGGGGCGTCGCTCACAATAGAGCGCATCGTCAAAGTCCCGGGCGTCCTCACCATCAATGGTGACAAACGGAAGGTGCCGGACATCGACCCGACCTTCTTTCTCTTCCGGCTTTACGTCCTCCGGAATGGCAGCCGCCTGCTTCCCGGCTTCCGGCGGCCAGGCATGGGGGATATCGTAGGAGCGAATGGCAACTTCAATTTCCATGCCCGGCGCCATGTGCTCGCCCAGCACCTCCACCATACGGCCTGTGGCCCGCGCCCGCACCGTCGGCGGACGCAGAATATCAATCACCACATACTGACCATGGCGGGCGTCGCCGCAGTCTTCCTCGGCGATCAGGATTTCGTTGTTGATGCGGGGATTTTCCGGCACCACATAGGAGATACCGCTTTCCCGGAAAAGCCGGCCCACTGTCTGGGTCGTGCGGTGCTCCAGCACCTTGACGATCTTGCCTTCCCTGCGACCACGGTCGTCCACGCTGTCGACCCGTGCGGCTACCCGGTCGCCATGGAAAACCTGGCGCATCTGCCGGGCGCTCAGGAACAGGTCCGAACCGCCATCATCAGGCACCAGAAAACCAAAGCCATCCTTATGACCGGAGACAGTGCCGGTGACCAGATCCGCCTCGTCGATAGGTAGGTAGCGGCCCATGCGGTTACAGATCAGCTGACCGTCCCGGCACATGGCAATCAGACGACGCCGCAGTGCTTCTACGCCTTCTTCGCTGGTCTGGCCAAGTTCTTCACACAGGGTTTCGTGGGTCGCGGGGGCGCCGCGCTGGCGCAGGTGTTCGATAATGAACTCCCGGCTCTGGATGGGGTTCTCATATTTCTGCGCCTCACGCTCCGCGTGTGGGTCATGTACTTTCTTCCTGGAAACCATAGTTCCTCTCTTGTTTCTGGCTTTGCCAGCAAATGCTGACCACCAGACCCGGACACTTCTATCTGACGCCCGGTTAATTCGACAGCGCTCTGGCCTGCCCTCGCAGTTCTGCAGAGCGCTGTCGAATTACCCGGACCAGACAGCGTTCTACGGCCGGGCCTGGCATGTGTACCGGCAGTATAACGCCCAGTCTCCGGGTCTACCTAACAAAGGGCTGAAATCGTTTTAAGGAAGCACGCCCTGAGCAAACCGAAAATTTCAGATCTTGGCTTAAAAAAGTGTTTGACAGCCCCCAGCCGAATCATTAAAGTACGCGCCATCGGTTGAGGCACCACGCCACAGCCCGCAACCAAAGGCTTGAATTCGAAATAGAATTCATTAAGATAGCCGGAAGTTGAAATCACCTGCCGAGGTGGTGAAATTGGTAGACACGCTAGCTTCAGGTGCTAGTGGGGGCAACCCCGTGGAGGTTCAAGTCCTCTCCTCGGCACCATTCTTATCCTCTGAGAATGGTTGAAGTAAGTCCTTAA
>CAYMQO010000248.1:0-3926 GCA_964392405.1 uncultured Marinobacter sp. | reverse complement strand
CGTAATATTCATCCAGCCGGGCCAAAGCTTCCGGGTCGCTGCTGGCCCAGGTGAAAACAAACTCATCGCAGATCAGCTGGCCGCCGATAATGGCATCGAGCTCGGTGTCCGCCAGCAGGAAGCCAGTCCCGGAAACTGAGTGTTCCGAATCATAGGTTTCGAAGTCGAGGTCATAGTGGAGCAGCCCGGCGTTTGCCAAAGCAGGCAAAATGAACGCGAACAACGGGGCACATCTTGAAAACATAACGGCATCCTTATCGTTTGAGCTTCCTGGGTTAAAGATCATTCTGTTCATTATCTCAGCAATTTGCAGGCCAGGTACGCATGATCAACAGGTTAGAAAACGCCGCTCAGGAAAAACGTAAAAATTCCGGACGTCGACTTATAGGCAGTTACACGACACATAAAACCGTAGTGCCTGTGCTTACCCGCGGGCAGCGGCGTCGCGCCTCCGGGCGCCTGACTCTCACTGTTAAACAATTCGACAATCCGGTTAACAATATTCCAAACCCAAGCCGAACAGATGACGCCAAGGTTTACAGGGCTTATTCTTGGCGCCCCGTTGCCAGGTAAAAACCACACGCAGGAGGCAGGCTTGAGCCGCAGCATTTTCTTTTTTGCATTATTGATTACGGCGCTTTGGATGCCGGTGGCCGAGGCCCAAGCCGTTCCGCCGGTCAGTATCCGGATAACCGGCGACGCGTCGCCGGAATTGCTGGCGGACTTTCGCCAGGCGCTGCGCCGAATGGAATCCCGCCGGGTGGCACAGACCGGTGACCGCACCGGCACTGCCGATGGGGATGAAGTGGATCTGGGCCAGTTCTGGAAGGTCGAGCCGGAACTTGCCTATACCCTTGATGAAGCCAGCCCACGGCAACGCCTGACCATCGTTTACCCCTTCGAAGGTGACCCACCCTACAGGACGCTGGTGTATTTCCATGGCGGCCACGCCCATGATGGCGACTGGCAGAGCGGTAGCCCGGCCGGGGCAGCGGATGCGGCTGTATTTCAGGCTGTCTACCAGGGTTACGCACTGGTGACCGCGGGTTATCGACTGGCGGATGAGGCTATCTGGCCGGCACAGTTACACGACGCCAAGGCTGCCATTCGGTTCCTGAGAGCAAATAGCGAACAATATGAACTGGAAACGGACCAACTGGTCGTCTGGGGTCGCGGGACCGGGGGTTATCTTGCGCAGATGCTGGCTGCAACCAACGGCGATCCGGTCGCAGAAGATCCGACCATGGGCTACGCGGACACGTCCTCTGCCATACAGGGGGTCGTGTCTCAGGACGGTATTTCCGACCTGAGTGACCTGCCAGAGGACACCCATGAGAGCGCCGATGCGCTGACGGGGTATACCACCTATATGAGCGAGCTGGCCATGGCCGCCAGCCCGGTCTCTTTGGCGGGCCCCGACTTCCCGCCCATCCTGCTGATCCACCATACGGACAATCAGGCTGTTCCCTTCGAGCAATCCGCACGCATGGCGATTCGGGTCAATTCCCGCACGGGCCAATCAACAGCGATACTGAGCCTGCTCGCCAGCGGGCCTCAGTCGGAAAACCGCAACGACAGTGCGACGGTAATGTCCCAGGGGCTCGACTTTGTGGATGCCCTTCTCTTTTCCCCTGATGGCAATCCCCACCGCTCATCCTTTTACCCGCCGATCCAGACCGGAACGGTCGAATCGGACACTAAGGGCCCATAGAGGAAGCTCAGCCGCAGAAAACCGAACTTTTTGTCGCGACTGGCTAGAAAATGATCTACCCTGCGAAAAGACCGTACCGAAATTGATATGCATCAAAAACAATAATTGAGGTGCCCATGAAAACGGTTCGACGCACTGATCTGATTATTCCCGCCTGGATTCTTATCCTTAGCGGGTCCGCCGCATTTCTGTTCTGTGCCTTCACGGGCCTGCTCTGACGCGGGATAGAGACGGTTAGAAAATGGATAGGGATGGGCTGAAACAAAGTAAGAGGAAGCGAGCCCAGATTCAGGGCTCGCCCCCCAGAGGCATACCTTCGCCGGGTTCGACACCCGCAGTGTCCGCCGAAGCGGCCGCCGACTCAGCCTTGGCCTGGCGCATGAACGCCACTCCGCTCTGCAGGACGAGAGCGCGGAACCGGGCATCGGCCTGTCCAAACATCCCCAGGGCAAACGCCGCCAGTGCAGATTCCATGGGGTTATCACGAATGGTCTCTTCAATCCGCTCCCGCAGAGTCGGACTGCGCTCCCCCTCTTCGCTGGATGAGGTTACGCGGGCACTGATCAGGCGCCAGAAGAAAAGACCCAGCAACAGGAAGCAAAGCCCGCCGGAAACACCCAGCGCACCGGCCTGACCAATATAGGGCGTAAGCCCGGCGGTGATTGCCCAAAGCAACAACACGAGCCCCGCGATCAGCAGGGCGGCCAGCAGGGCAAACACCAGCAGCGCGCCAATCAGCGCCGCCAGGGCCTTGCGGGCCAGCCCTTCAATTTCCTGCCTGGAGAACATAATCAGCGGTCGAGCAGTTTGCCGACGATCAGGCCTGCCAGGAATAACAGGATCACGGTCAGGAAGGGCCGCTCAATGATCTTTTCCTCGGCCTCATGAAGTGCTTTTTCACCGGCACCACGGGCGTAGTCCAGGGCCTCCTGTCCTTCCCGACGGATTTCATCCCTGAGGCTGTTGAGGCTGCTCTTCTGCCCATCTGCCACGCTTCTGCTCAGTCTGGCAAGGTCATCACGCAGTACTTTGAGGTCTGCCTTGACCTGCTCATATTCTGTTTTGGATGCCTTTTCAGCATTGGATACTTTTACGTCCTGGGATTGTGCTGCCATTGCCTGTCTCCTTTTTGGATCTTGACGTTCCAGGTGATCGCGGATCACGCTGTTTTCAAAGTAGCACAGGGACGGAAAGCCGCCCGGAAGATTGAAAGAATGTCATCCAGAGCCACCTTGGTTCGCCCGGCACAATCAGTACCGGACCGGCAAACTCTCACCCGACGTTTGTTGCGTTAATCCGCTATCCTTTTGGGTGACTATTGATTTTTTGCGCTGCAATCCGTACAAAGGTCGGCTTTCAGTCAAATGCGTGTACTTTCTGTTCATGATGCCGGTAATTTCCTGTATTTTTCCCGCATGAGAATTACCCGGGTCATCCACTAGACACCCGATAGCCGGAGTATGGCCAATGGCGGACGTCGCCCCCCTGGTGTGCAGGGACATTCATAAAACCTTTGACCAGAACGAAGTGCTCAAGGGTATTTCCCTGGAAACCCGTAAGGGCGACGTGGTGTCGCTGATCGGCAGTTCCGGATCCGGCAAAAGTACTTTTCTGCGCTGTATCAACCTGCTGGAAACACCAACCTCCGGCGATATCATCGTTCACGGCGACCCGATCCGCTTCAAAACCGACCGCAAGGGCGAGCGCGTGCCCGCCGATAACCACCAGGTGGAGCTGATCCGTGCCCGGCTTTCCATGGTGTTTCAGGGCTTCAACCTCTGGTCCCATATGACCGTGCTTGAAAACGTAATCGAAGCGCCAATCCACGTACTCAAAATCCCCCGCAAAGAGGCAATTGAGCGCGCGGAAGCCTATCTTCACAAGGTAGGCATATACGAACGAAAGGACTATTACCCGGCCCAGATGTCCGGCGGCCAACAGCAGCGTGCTGCCATTGCCCGGGCCCTGGCCATGGAACCGGACGTCATGCTGTTCGACGAGCCCACCTCCGCCCTGGACCCTGAACTGGTGGGCGAAGTGCTCCGGGTCATGCAGGGCCTGGCGGAGGAAGGGCGGACCATGATCGTGGTCACCCACGAGATGGCGTTCGCCCGGGATGTATCGACCCAGGTGCTGTTTCTGCATCAGGGCGTTATAGAAGAGCAGGGCACCCCGGAGAAGGTTTTTGACCACCCTGAATCAGAGCGCATGCAAC
>CAYMQO010000247.1:2280-3946 GCA_964392405.1 uncultured Marinobacter sp. | reverse complement strand
TGGGAGCGTGTCGGGAATACCTTGGTAATACAGGCGGTATTCAGACCTGATTCGGTCAGTTGCAGTGCGGCACGCATGCCGGAGCCACCGCCACCGATAACAATCGCGTCGTAGGAAATGGTCTTGATGTTAGCCATTTATTAAAGCCCCCAAAGAATCTGAATGCCCCAGACAACATAAACGAACATGACGGTGCCACAGGCCGCCTGAAGCAGGAATCGCGGCGCGGTGCTCTTCAGGTAGTCCGTAGAGACGGTCCACAAACCGACCCAGGCATGTCCGCCAAGCGCAATCAGGGTGCCCAGACTGAAGACCCGGAACCAGGTCTGACTGAACAGCGCGGCCCATTCCACGTAATCAGGCTTGGTGATAATGATGAAGCCCAGCAGGAAAATGGTGTAAAGCGCCAGCACATAAGCACTGACACGCTGAACCATCCAGTCATAAACGCCGCTGCGGCCGAGATTCGTTACACTGTTCACAGCCATACCCATACCCCCGCAAGAACGATCAGGATCACTGAAATAACCAACGTGAGCTTCGCCGCCAGACGACCGCTTTTGAGCTCTTCACCAATACCCATGTCCATCAGCAGGTGCTTGATCCCAGCGACCAGGTGATACAGGAGGGCGGACAGGATGCCCCAGATGATCAGCTTCGCCAGGAAGCTGTCCAGCAGTTCATTGACGCGAGCAAAGCCTTCTTCCCCGGACAATGACAGGTCCAGCCCATAGAGCAGGAAGGCGACACCAACAAACAGGATGACGCCGCTGATACGGTGCAATATGGAAGTTATGGCAGGTAGCGGAAAATGAAACTTGCCGAGATCGAGATTAACTGGTCGTTTGCTATTCACAGCGCTCTCACACTCTCTCGTTGCTCCGCTTTTCCGGACGGACCGGAGCGGATGGTTGGTATGAAGGATGACCATGTCGGCACACCGTTGTGCCCGCACAGGTTATTTCGGGAGGGAGAACTTCACCGCAGACGTCGTTGCCGGCGTTCCGGCTGGTATGCCCCCGTTTCCGGGCTACGGATTATAAGGAGTGCCCCCCGGAATTACAAACGTGCAACGCTCCGAAAAGCGGTCCGGGCACCCCCGTTGTGGCGCTATCAAGGTCATTGACAAAGACTATTCGAGACGTTAAAAAGGTCGTCTCATCAAGGTATTTACCCGTCTTTCCTGGTCTGACCGCCGGCCACCCCTGTCATCGGGCCCGCAATCAGTTATCATGCCCGGACAGTTTCATGATGTTTTATCTCACCGCGCATTGACAAAAAAAGCCAACACCCTATATTTTGCCGCCGGTTAACCAATAATACGCGCCTTCCCGCGCTACTAACGCTGATAACAGGAGAGCACCATGACCGACAGGAAAGCAACACTCTCGGTGGGTGACAAATCCATTGAGCTTCCGGTTTATTCAGGGACCGTCGGCCCTGACGTCATTGACGTCCGCGGCCTTGTCCAGGAAGGCGTTTTCACTTATGACCCGGGCTTTGTCTCCACTGCAGCCTGCGACTCTGCCATCACCTACATCGATGGCGAACAGGGTGTCCTGCTGCATCGCGGCTACCCTATCGAGCAACTGGCTGAACACTCCGACTACCTTGAAGTCTGCTATCTCCTGCTGAAGGGTGAGCTGCCGACGGCGGAACAGAACCA
>CAYMQO010000247.1:0-2180 GCA_964392405.1 uncultured Marinobacter sp. | reverse complement strand
AACGACCTGAGCTATGCAGAAAACTTCCTGCACCTGATGTTCGGCGTTCCCTGCGAAAACTATGAGCCGAACCCGGTACTGGCCAAGGCCATGGACAAGATCTTCATTTTGCACGCCGACCATGAGCAGAACGCGTCCACCTCAACCGTACGTCTGGCCGGCTCCACCGGTGCCAACCCGTTCGCCTGTATCGCTTCCGGCATCGCGGCCCTGTGGGGACCAGCCCACGGTGGCGCCAACGAAGCTGTACTGGATATGCTGGCTGAAATCGGTGACGAGAAGAACATTGAGAAGTTTATCGCGAAAGCCAAGGACAAGGACGATCCTTTCCGCCTGATGGGCTTTGGCCACCGGGTTTACAAGAACTTCGACCCCCGCGCCAAGGTCATGCGCGAGACCGCCCACGAGGTACTGCGGGAACTGGGTCTGGAAAATGATCCGCTGTTGAGCATCGCTCAGCGGCTGGAGAAGATCGCGCTGGAAGACGAGTACTTCGTCGAGCGCAAGCTCTACCCGAACGTGGACTTCTACTCAGGCATTATTCTCAAGGCCATCGGTATCCCCACGTCCATGTTTACGGTGATCTTCGCCATGGCCCGCACCATTGGTTGGTTCAGCCACTGGAACGAGATGGTGTCCGGCGAATACCGCATCGGTCGTCCCCGTCAGCTTTACACGGGCTCCGACAAGCGGGATTACCCGACCAGGTAAGAAGGGTCAGCCCACCCGGCTGCTCTGACTCTGGTAATCAAAAGGCCGCAGGGACTCCCCTTGCGGCCTTTTTTGTCTGACCAGACACCCGGCGCCCGCTCCGCGCCTACCCCGCTCTCCGGGCTCTGCCAACACCCCTTTCACATCACCGCAAGTTCTGCAATCATCGAACGCCAGATCAGCCACACCTTGTTAACAGAAGGATTGCACATGAAGAACCTTGCCTTTATCGGTCTCGGGGTAATGGGCTATCCCATGGCAGGACATCTGGCCAATGCCGGCCTGACAGTCAACGTCTGGAACCGTAGTCCGGACAAAGCCACCCGATGGGCCGGTGAATACGCCGGCGCGGCCTGCACCACCATCGCCGACGCGGTTCGGGATGCCGAACTGGTGCTGACCTGTGTGGGTGCAGATCCGGACCTGCGGGAAGTGTATCTCGGGGAGAAGGGCATTATCGCTAACGCACCGGAAGGTGCGATTCTGGTGGATCACACCACCGCCTCTGCCGGAGTTGCGGAAGAGCTCGCCAGCGCTGCGGCAGCAGCTGGCCAGCACTTTATGGATGCGCCGGTCTCTGGCGGTCAGCAGGGCGCGGAAAACGGACAGCTGACGATTATGTGTGGTGGCGATGAGCTGGTCTTTGAGCGGGCCCGCAAGACGCTGAGCCTGTACGCGCGAGCCATTAACCTGATGGGGCCGGCAGGCAGCGGCCAGAAGACGAAAATGGTGAACCAGATTGCGGTCGCAGGCGTTGTGCAGGGCTTAGCGGAAGCGATTCACTTTGCAGAACAGGCCGGGCTGGATACCGCCCGGGTTATTGATGTGATTTCCCGGGGCGCGGCCCAGTCCTGGCAGATGGAAAACCGCTCGGCCACCATGATCGCCGGCGAGTTTGACCACGGTTTTGCCGTGGGCTGGATGCGCAAGGACCTCGCAATCTGCCTGGAAGAGGCCCGCAGAAACGGCGCCAAACTGCCGGTAACGGCACTGGTTGATCAGTTCTACGCGGAGGTGCAGGACATGGGTGGAAAGCGCTGGGATACGTCGTCACTGGTCCAGCGGTTGCGGCGCAGATCCAGGTAATTTTCTTGCCACGGAATCCGTCCGCGGTGTTCTTCCGCGGATTCCGTGGCGAAAAAACTACTTCTTCTTATCCCGGGGCACCCAGCGGCCGTTCTCGTACCAGGCGGACCAGCCGGTCGCCTTTCCGTCTTTTTCTGACATCACGTACTGCTCTTTGGTCTTGCGGCTGTACCGGATAACCGTGGGGTTGCCCTCCGGGTCCTTCTCCGGCGCCTCCATCAGGAACGCGTACTTCGGATCAATTTCGTCCCGATGGGGTTTGATCTCCATAACCAGAGGCGGACGGGTTTCCCGGTTCTTGGGAAACTTGCTGGCCGCCAGGAACAGACCAGAGGCGCCGTCCCGCAGCACATAGGTATCGTCTACCTTCTGACAGCGAAGCT
>CAYMQO010000246.1:0-3958 GCA_964392405.1 uncultured Marinobacter sp. | reverse complement strand
TGGGTAAAGACAAAGATGGAGCGCTGCTTCATCAACGCCGCCATGCGCACCGCGTTCCGGCAGTATTCCATAAAGATCAGGAAGGTGGCGCCATAGGGAATGTAGCCGCCATGGAGCGCGATACCATTCATGATCGCCGCCATGCCGAACTCCCGCACGCCGTAATAGAGGTAATTACCGGAGGCGTCGTCACGGGTGAGTCCTTTGGAGCCGCTCCAGATGGTCAGGTTGGAGCCGGCCAGGTCGGCAGAGCCGCCCAGCAGTTCCGGTAGCAATGGGCCATAGGCGTTCAGGGCGTTCTGGGAGGCCTTGCGGCTGGCGATGGTTTCACCCTTGTCCTGGCATTCCCGGATATAGGCAGCGGCTTTGGCGGCAAAGTCTGCCGGCAGTTCACCGTCCATCCGGCGCCGGAACTCGGCGGCCAGTTCTGGCTCGGCCTGTTCATAGGCGGCAAAGGCCTCGCTCCAGGCCTGCTCTGCCGCTGCGCCTTTCTCCCGGGCATCCCAGGCGGAATAGATCTCATCGGGAATATGGAAGGGCTCGTGTTTCCAGCCGAGCTTCTCCCGGGTCAGGACAATTTCATCGTCACCCAGCGGCGCGCCGTGGCTGCCCTCGGTGCCCTGTTTGTTAGGAGACCCGAAACCGATAATGGTCTTGCAGCAGATCAGCGTCGGCTGGGTCGTGTTGGCGCGGGCACTCTCGACCGCCGCCCGGATGGCGTCGGCGTTGTGGCCGTCTACCGCCGGGATGACCTGCCAGCCATACGCCTCGAACCGCTTGGGCGTATCGTCGGTAAACCAGCCGTCCACCTCGCCGTCAATGGAAATGCCGTTATCGTCATAGAAGAAAATCAGCTTGCCCAGCCCCAGAGTCCCTGCCAGTGACGCCACCTCATGGGAAATGCCTTCCATCAGGCAGCCGTCCCCCAGAAACGCGTAGGTGTAGTGGTCAACAATGTTATGGCCTGGCCGGTTAAACGTGGCCGCCAGCGCTTTCTCGGCAATGGCAAAGCCAACCGCATTGGCAATCCCCTGCCCCAGCGGGCCGGTGGTGGTTTCAACCCCCGGGGTATAGCCGTATTCCGGATGGCCAGGGGTTTTTGAGTGCAGCTGACGGAAGTTGCGAATATCGTCAATGGACACGTCGTACCCGCTCAGGTGCAGCAGGGAATACTGCAGCATGGAACCATGCCCGTTGGACAGCACGAAGCGGTCACGGTTGGCCCAGGACGGGTTGGCCGGGTTATGGCTGAGGTAATCGTTCCACAGCACCTCAGCAATATCTGCCATACCCATGGGCGCACCGGGGTGGCCGGATTTGGCTTTCTGAACCGCATCCATGCTCAGCGCGCGAATGGCGTTGGCGAGATCGTTACGGGACGGCATTGACGTTCTCCAGTATTGGTCAGGAAAAAACAGGGGGCGAAGAGAAAGCGCGTATTTTCGCCGATTAGTGGGGGCTGGGGCAAATCGGCCTGACCTGAGGCGCAAAACGCCAGCGGCAGCCCGCCAAAATCTATATCAACTTTTTTTGATATAGATCTTGATTGATCCCCCGGCCCGGTCTAGACTTGCCGCCATGACCAATATGAATGCCGCCAGCCTTGCCTTCAGTCTTGATGAACTTGCACCACTGTATAAGGCTTGTGGCGACCCCCTGCGGCTGGAAATTCTTCGGGTACTACGACGGGACACGTTTGGGGTGCTGGAACTGAGCCAGTTATTCGAGGTGCGGCAATCCGGTATGAGTCACCATCTGAAAGTGCTCCATAAAGCCGGCCTGATTGAGCCCCAGCGAGAGGGCAATGCCATTTTCTACCGGCGGCCGCTGCACCTTGACCCTGGCCAGCTCAGCGTGCCGGACACGGCGGTGCAACAGGTGTTCAGCACCATTGACCGGGTACCGGTTGCACCCCAGCTGCAGGCGCGGATCGCCGATATCCGCGGCCAGCGGGCGGACCAGTCCCAGGCGTTTTTTGCCCGTCATGCGGACCAGTTCCGTGAGCAGCAGGAGTTGATTGCTGCCTTTGATCTGTACGCGGAGCCGGTGGCCGAACTGGTCGCGGCGCGGGCGGCTCAGCACCAGTGGCAATCGGCGCTGGAAATCGGTCCCGGTGAAGGTGGTTTTTTGCCGGTGCTGGCTGACATCTGCAGCCGGGTGGTGGCAGTGGATAACTCCGCCGATATGCTGCGCAAGGCAAGGCTGACGTGCCACGAAGCCGGTCTGGCCAACGTTGAACTGATCGAAGGCACGACCAGTGACCTGCTGCCGGCAACAGAGCGCTTTGACCTGGTGGTCGCCAATATGGTGCTACACCACGTACCCAGCCCCGCGGACATCTTTATGGATGCGAGCGAGCTGATGGCGCCCCGTGCTTTTCTGATCATCAGCGACCTGCGCCGCCACAATCAGGACTGGGTGCGGGAGAACTGCGGTGATCTGTGGCTGGGGTTTGAGCCTGAGGAACTGAACGCCTGGGCCGGTGCTGCCGGGCTGGACGTGGGAGAAACCCTGTTTATCGGCCTGCGCAATGGCTTTCAGGTGCAGGTGCGGGAATTCCGCAAGCCGGATTCATAGGAACGAAAGCGTACCAATCTTTTTGATAAGCAATCCGTTGCTGCCCCAACCGGGCGGGTGAACCATCGGACGGACCCAACATTAATTTGAAAACGGGCGACTAACAGCCCACCAGCTCAAGAGGAGCCTGCACCATGTCTGACTACAGCATCTTTACTTCCGAGTCGGTCTCCGAAGGCCATCCGGACAAACTGGCCGACCAGATCTCCGACGCGGTACTCGATGCCATCCTGACGGAAGATCCCCATGCCAGGGTCGCCTGCGAAACCATGGTGAAAACCGGTGTGGCCATCATCGGTGGCGAGATCACCACCAGTGCCTGGGTCGACCTGGAAGAACTGGTGCGGGGCGTCATCAAGGACGTCGGCTACACCTCTTCCGATGTGGGCTTCGATGGCGATACCTGCGGTGTCATCAATATCATCGGTAAGCAGTCGGTGGATATTGCCCAAGGTGTCGACCGCCAGAAACCGGAAGATCAGGGCGCCGGCGATCAGGGCCTGATGTTCGGCTACGCCAGCAACGAGACCGACGTGCTGATGCCGGCACCGATTACCTTCTCCCACCGGCTGGTTCAGCGCCAGGCTGAAGCCCGCAAGAGCGGCCTGCTGCCCTGGCTGCGCCCGGATGCAAAAAGTCAGGTCACCTGCCGCTATGAGAACGGCAAGGTGGTGGGTATCGACGCCATCGTGCTCTCCACCCAGCACGACCCGGACGTGAGCCAGGCGGATGTGAAAGAGGCGGTCATGGAGCTGATCGTCAAGCACACCCTGCCCGCAGAGCTGCTGCACAATGACACCCAGTTCCATATCAACCCCACCGGCAAGTTCGTCATTGGCGGACCGGTTGGTGACTGTGGCCTGACTGGTCGGAAAATTATTGTCGACACCTACGGCGGCATGGCCCGTCACGGTGGCGGTGCCTTCTCAGGCAAGGACCCGTCCAAGGTTGACCGCTCTGCTGCCTACGCTGGCCGTTACGTTGCCAAGAATATTGTTGCCGCCGGCCTGGCTGAGAAGTGCGAGATTCAGGTGTCCTATGCCATCGGTGTCGCCCAGCCGACTTCGATTTCCGTGAACACTTTCGGAACCGGCAAGGTCAGCGACGAGCGCATTATCCAGCTGGTGCGGGAACACTTCGACCTGCGCCCCTATGCCATCACCCGCATGCTCGACCTGCTGCACCCCATGTACCGGCAAACGGCCGCCTACGGCCACTTCGGCCGCGAAGCCCGTGAGATGACGGCGGGCAGCAAAACCTTTACCGCCTTCCCGTGGGAAAAGACGGACCGGGCGGCTGCCTTGAGGGATGCGGCGGGCGTTTAACGTTATTTGCCCCCAAATACTCATCGCCAACGACTTAAAGAAACTGACAGGAGAAC
>CAYMQO010000245.1:0-3959 GCA_964392405.1 uncultured Marinobacter sp. | reverse complement strand
GGCGGTGACCTTCTCCGACGGGCTGGCGACTTTTTCTGTCTTTGTTGAGCCCGCCCGCAGCCCCGAGATGCCCCAGGGGGCGTCCCGTATAGGCGCAACTACCCTGTACATGCATTACACGGACCCGGCCAAACCCGGGCGTCCACGTATGCTGGTCACGGTAGTGGGCGAGATACCGCCGAAAACCGCCATGCGGGTAGCCCAGTCGGTGGTAATAGACGACAGCAACGCCCTGATCCGGGCCCTGGACAGATAACGGAGAGCAGCGTCAGGATGATCCACGAAACCGGAACGGTCATTTCCGTCAGTGGCGATGAGGCCTGGGTACAGACCCTTCGTGAAAGCGCCTGTCAATCCTGTAAGGCCCGTCACGGCTGTGGCCAGAAGGCGCTGGCGGGGCTGACGGGCGGACAATCCCGCCAGATCCGCGTGGTTAACACACTCCATGCGCAGCCCGGGGATCAGGTGACGGTGGCGATCGAGGAGTCTGCGTTGCTGAAAGCGTCCCTGCTGGTTTACGCAGTACCTTTGCTGTTGATGGTGGTGGCTACCAGTCTTGCCGGCATTTTCTGGCCGGGTAACGAGCTGGTAGCGATCTTCGCGGCAGTGGCTGGCCTTGCGGGCGGACTCTGGCTCGCAGCTGCCCGTTCCAGAGTCGGCAGTGTGCGCTGGCAGCCCGTGATGGGGCGAATGGTCCCGGTTGCGAAAGATCTCACACCCTGAATTTTACCAGGGCCCAAAGCGTTGAATTCCTGTTCGGAACCACCAGATTCTCATTGGTTTTTCTGTCCCGCCTTGTGACGCGGGTCGCTCAACAATAACCGATACGGTTTTTGCCAAACGGTAAGTTCACAGGGAGCCCATCCATGATCAAACCCTTATCGCAAACCTCACCAGCGGACTCCGGCCGGCAGCCATTCTGGCTTAGCCTGTTCGCCCTGTTCCTGCCTCTGCTTATGCTTCAGCCTGCCAGTGCCCAGTCGTTGCCGGACTTCACCGGCCTGGTGGAGGCAAATTCCGCGGCGGTGGTGAATATCAGTACGCTTTCCGAGCCCGACCAGCAGGCGCGTTCGCCGTTCAGCGATCGCGAACTGGAGCAGATGCCAGAGTTCTTTCGTCACTTCTTCGGTGGCCCCCAGTCGCCGTTCGGCCAGGGCCAGCCCCAGCCCCGGCGGTCCATGGGCTCCGGCTTTATCGTGTCTGAGGACGGCTATGTGCTCACCAACAACCACGTGGTTGAGGGTGCCGATGAAGTCATGGTGCGACTGAACGACCGCCGCGAGCTGCCCGCCAGGATCGTCGGTACCGACCCCCGTTCCGATATGGCCGTGCTCAAGATTGAAGACGAAGAGCCGCTGCCTGTGGTGCGGATTGGCAAGTCCTCGGAGCTGAAACCGGGGCAGTGGGTGTTCGCCATCGGCTCGCCGTTCGGTTTCGACTATACGGTGACCTCGGGCATCGTCAGCGCCATCGGTCGCTCCCTGCCCAGTGAAAACTACGTGCCATTCATCCAGACAGACGTCGCCATTAACCCAGGCAACTCCGGCGGGCCGCTGTTCAATCTGGACGGCGAGGTGGTTGGCATCAACTCCCAGATCTACACGCGCTCCGGCGGTTTTATGGGAGTGTCCTTCGCCATTCCCATCGACGATGCCATGAGCGTGTTCCGCCAGATTCGTGATGACGGTTCCGTGGCCCGGGGCTGGCTTGGTGTGCTGATTCAGGAGGTCAACCGGGACCTGGCCGAATCCTTTGGCCTGAGCCGTCCACGGGGTGCGCTGATTGCGGAAGTCATGCCGGACTCGCCGGCCCAGCAGGCCGGGCTTCAGGCGGGGGATATTGTGCTGGCGTTTGAGGGCGAGGATATCGAACGCTCCGCTGACCTCCCGCCGATGGTCGGCCGCACGCCGGTGGGCGATGCGGTGGACCTGACGGTTCTGCGTCAGGGTAAACAGCGCACTATTGAGGTGGAGATCGGGCGTCTGCCGGAAGAGGAAACCGCCTCAGCCGGTCCGGGCGGACCTTCTGGCCCGTCGTCCGGACCGCTGGGTATGACCGTGGAGCCTTTGCCGGAGCAACTCGCAGGCCGGCTGGATATCGAAGGTGGTGTTCTGGTCACGGAGGTCGGCCGTGGTGCAGCCTTTCAGGCCGGTATCCGGCGCAATGACGTAATCACCGAGTTGAACCGTCAGCCCGTCAAGAACGTGGATGACTTCCGGCAGGCGGTTGAAAATCTGCCCGCGGACCGGGCCGTATCGGTTCGTATCATTCGCCAGGGCAGGGCATCCTACCTGGTTATGAAACCCTGACTTTTCACCTGCGACATCACTCGCAACCAGGAGGACCGACGGTCAGACGCATTTCGCGCTGACCGTCGGCCTCGACATCTCTACCGTCCGGATTATCATCCTGCTCTGTTCAGAATTGCGACATTCGACACAGTGTTGTCCCAAGCTATAAGTCGATTTCTGGCATTATAGTCATCTTCTGGCCAGACTCCGGGCCTGGCAGTCGGAGAACCGTTGAGTTCCAGGGATCGGACATGATCAGTAAAAAGGACATCGCGTTACGGGACCTGCTTCGTCCCCATTACGCCCGTATGGCATGGCTGGTACTGGTGGTAGCGCTATCGGTAACCATCGCCCTCTGGGTCCTTTCCATGCGGCTTGTGGAAGATCGCACAGCCAGCCGCTTTCTTACTCAGTCCGTTCAGCTCAAGACCGCCATTGAGGAACGCCTGCTTAACTACGAACAGGTGCTGGCGGGCAGCGCCGGGCTGTTTTCCGTCGCGGGCGATGTGTCCCGGGAGGACTGGCAGACCTACGTCGACCGGGTCAATATTGACCGCTACTACCCCGGCATTCAGGGCATTGGTTATACCCGCCGCGTTCTGATTCATGAACTTCACGGACACCTGCAGGCGCTGAAAAACGAAGGCTTTGAGGACTACCTCGTGCGCCCGGCAGGGCTGAGGGATGAATTCCACCCCGTGGTGTACCTGGAGCCGGCAACGGAGCGCAACCGTCGTGCCTTCGGCTATGACGCCTATCAGGATGAGATTCACCGCCGCGCCATGGAGCGGGCCCGGGATACGGCCAGGCCCATCGTCACCGGCAAGGTGGTTCTGGTGCAGGAGGAAGTCGCGGAAGACCAGGCCGGGTTCCTGATGTACTACCCCATTTATCACGGCGGCGTCGAGCCCCAGTCACTCGGCGAGCGTCGTATGCTGCTGAAAGGCTTCGTATTCAGTGCGTTTCGGACCAACCACCTGCTGGACGGTATTGTCGGACTGATCTCTCCGTTCCTCGATGTCCGCATTTTCGATGGCACGGATACCAGGCGCGACAACCAGATGTATGGCTCCAACCTCGGCTCCCTCGACGAGGAGTTCAGCTTCGAAAAAAATCAGAAAATTGAGTACGGCGGACGTACCTGGCTGATCCAGACCCGGTCTACACCGGCGTTTGATTATCTCGCCTCCGATCCGCGGCCGGCCATTGTATTGGGTTCCGGCATCCTGGTCAGCCTGCTGCTGTTTGCCTTTTCCCTGGCGCTGATTCGCTCCCGTGTTATCGCCCAGGTGAGTGCCGGCCATTACCGGGCCATTACCGAGGGAGCCAGCAATATCACCGTCGTCATGGACCGTCGGGGCCGGGCCACCTATGTGAGTCCGTCCAGCTACAGCATTCTCGGGTACGAGCCGGATGACGCCCTTGACGTACCCTCGGAAACCCGGGTGCACAACGATGACTGGCCGCGCCTGCAGGATGGCTTCAGGCTGGCGGTTAAACAGCCCGGGGAGCAGCTGCCGGTGGTACGGGTGCGAATCCGCGACGCAGCCGGGGAATGGCGGGAAATGGAAGGCTCGTTCACCTCCATGCTGGATGTGCCGGGGGTGGAAGGGGTGGTGCTCAGCCTGCGGGATCTTACCCAGCTACGGGCAGCCCAGTCTGAATTGC
>CAYMQO010000244.1:2294-3972 GCA_964392405.1 uncultured Marinobacter sp. | reverse complement strand
CCCCGGGTGAGCAGCGGCCTAGACCTCCAGCCATTCTTTGCGGATTGCCGCGTTGTTTTTCAGATCCTCAGGGGTACCTTCGTAAACGATATTGCCGTCACCCATGATGTAGATGCGGTCGGCCACGTCCAGGGCGATGGAGAGCTTCTGCTCAACCAGCAACACCCCCAGACCATCAGCGGCCATTTGTTTCAGGATGGCAGCGACGTCTGCGACCACCTTGGGCGCCAGCCCTTCCGTGGGTTCATCGATCAGTACACATTGGGGATCGCCCATCAGGGCCCGAAAGGTGCTGAGCATTTGCTGTTCACCACCGGAGAGCACTTCTGCCGGGGTATGCTCCCGCTCCTTGAGACGGGGAAACCATTCGTAGACCTTTTCCAGCGTCCACTTCTCCCCGGTCTGGCCTTTCTTTTTCATGCCCAGTTCGAGGTTCTGCAACACCGAAAGCCCGGGGAAGATGGCCCGGTCTTCCGGCACATAGCCAATTCCGGCATGGGCAATTTCATGGGGCTGCTTGCCACTGAGCGTCTTGCCATTGAACTCCACGTGGCCGACGGGGGTTACGAGGCCCATTACCGCCTTGCAAAGGGTGGAGCGGCCGACGCCGTTGCGCCCCAGCAGGCTGACAATCTCGCCAGGCTTGACCGTCATGTTGACCCCGCGGAGGACGTGGCTCTTGCCGTAGTAGGCATTCAAATCCTGAATCTTGAGCATCAGTGGACCTCCGTACCGAGATAGGCTTCCTGAACCGCTGCATTATTGCGGATCTCTTCCGGCGTGCCGGTGGCGATGATTTCGCCGTATACCAGTACCGAAATGCGATCCGCCAGCTCGAACACAACGTTCAGATCGTGTTCGACCACAACCAGTGTGTTCTCGCCGGTCATTCGCCGAATCAGTTGAATTACATCGTTGGCTTCCGTGCGGCTCATGCCCGCTGTGGGCTCGTCCAGCAGGATCACCTGGGCGCCGGACGCCACGGTACAGCCGATTTCCAGTGAGCGTTGCTGCGCATAAGTGAGCAGCGACGTCGGCACGTCGGCCTGGGCCGTCAGGTTCAGCTGATCTGCCAGCTCATAGGCGCGCTCTGTCACTGCCTTTTGCTGCATCACACTCTTCCAGAATGCATACTTATGGCCTTCGGACCAAAGCAGCGAGCAGCGCAGGTTCTGGATGACGGTCATGTTCTGGAACAGGTTGGTCACCTGGAAACTGCGGCTCAGGCCCATGCGATTGACCTTGTGGGCCGGTACGTTGTGGATGTCCTTGCCGAACAGTTTGATGGTGCCGTCAGAGACCTTCATGCGCCCACTGATCAGGTTGAACATGGTGGACTTACCGGCACCGTTGGGCCCGATGATGATGTGGCGTTCGTGCTCGTGAACTTCGAGGTTGAGGCCGCGGATGATCTCGGCGCGCCCGAAGTTTTTCTTGACGCCTTTCAGCTCCAGTGCGTTACGGGTTGTCATGCCTTACCTCCATCCGAATTCTCGCTGAGTTTGCGCCTGAGCATCGGGTTGCCATGGAACAGCATCAGCCCGAAACCGATAATGGCAATGCCGAAAGTCACCAGCCACGGCAGGAATGAAGTGGCGTTGACGGTAAAGCCCATCAGCGCAAAGGGCGCGCTCGGGTCCCAGCTACGGAAGTAGTGGTAGGCCAGTTCAATCACACA
>CAYMQO010000244.1:0-2194 GCA_964392405.1 uncultured Marinobacter sp. | reverse complement strand
CCGATGAAGTAGCCAATGCCACCAATATAGGTACCCAGAAGCACGGCACCAGACTGGATCATACCCACCGATTCATCGTTCACGATTTCGTCGGTGATAACGAACAGTCCGCCGGCCAGGCCCGCAAACATCGCGGACAGGGCAAACTGGAGGAACCGCACAATAGTTGGGTTGTAGCCCACGAACTGTGCCCGCTCGGGGTTGTCCCGCACGGCATTGGCCATCCACCCCAGCGGGGTTTTCTTCAGCAGGTAGATCAGTATCGCGGCAATGACTGCCCAGCCCACTACCAGGAAATAGACCGCCCGGCTGGAGGCGTAGTCCACGCCAAACAGTGACGGGGCCTCATCCCGGTAGCCGAACAGTCCGGCTTCGCCGCCGAAGAAGTCGGTGAACATCAGCGAGCTGGAGTGCACCAGAGAGCCAAGGCCCAGGGTGATCATGGCGAACACAACACCGGCGCGACGCACCGAGAAACTGCCGAAAATGATGCCAAAGAACAGCCCGGCACCGGCGCCCACCAGGGGCAGCAGTTCGATCGGCAGGCCCTGGCCGCCGGCATCGTTAATGCTGCGCAGCATGTGCATGGCCACGTAGGCGCCCAGGCCGTAGTAGACCGCGTGCCCGAAGGACAGCAGACCGGTGTTGCCCAGCAGCATGTTGTAGGACAGCGCGAAAATGATCGCCACGCCCATATGGCTCAGCAGGTTAATGGTATGGCCAGAGTCAAAGATAAACGGCAGCACAATGGCCACCAGAGGAATGACCACCCAGGGCCACAACTTCAGCAGGCTGGTTCGACCTGCTGCGGGATTGATAGCCATAACTTTGGATTCCTGTTGCAGGGTTGTTGTTGTCATGCTTCACGCTTCCCGAACAGGCCGCGGGGTCTGAAGATCAGGGTCAGGACCAGCAGCAGGAATGGAAGTACCGGGGCAATACGAGTCGCTTCCATATGCCAGAGCACACCGAAGAAGCCGGAGTTTTCAATACCCAGGGTGCCGATGCTTTCCGCCAGCGAGAAGTTCACTGACAGGAAGAAGGTCTGCAGGATGCCGATGACCAGGGAAGCCACCAGCGCCCCGGGTACTGAGCCCAGGCCGCCGAGCACCACCACCACAAACACGATCGGGCCCATCATGAACGCCATGCCCGGATCGGTAACAAAATGAATGCCGCCTACCACGCCACCCAGCCCTGCCAGCGCACAACCGAAGGCAAAGACCAGGGTGAACACCATGGGTACGTTATGCCCGAGCGCACCGACCATGTCCGGGCGGGACAGGGCGCCCTGAATGACCAGGCCGGCGCGGGTTTTCTTGATCAGCAGCCAGAGGCCGATAAACATGGCCACGGCGACCAGCAGGATGAACACCTTGAACCAGGAGTAGTCCAGGCCAAACATATGGAAGGCCGTGGTGTTGAGAGCGGCAGGTGCCCTGTAGGGCACCGGGACTGTGCCCCAGAAGAGAGCGACCAGCTCTTCAATGACATACGCCAGACCGAAGGTGAACAGAAGCTCCGGTACGTGGCCATACTGGTGGACACGGCGCAGGCCGTAGCGTTCCACCAAAGCGCCCATGGCGCCGACAGCAATGGGGGCAAGAAACAGCGCAACCCAGAAGCCGGTGCCCAGGCCCAGGGTGTACGCAAAGTAAGCGCCGAGCATATAGAAGCTGGCATGAGCAAAGTTCAAAACGCCCATCATCCCGAAGATCAGAGTCAGGCCGCTGGACATCATGAACAGCAGCGTACCGTAGAGCACGCCGTTGAATATGGAATAAGCGATGGTTTCGAGCATGGTGAGACGAGTTCCTGTTTATTTTTATAAAACACTCCGGTGGCGTTGCGCCACCGGAGTTTGTTGCGGGGCTTACGGACGTCTCATGTTGCAGGTGGTTTCAACCGTAGCCTGTTCTACCGGGATGTTCGCCACTGTGCGGAAGCCTACGCCGGAGTTATCGGCGTCGTATTTCGCGTCGGTGTCCATCACCGAGAGGTACATGGGCTGCAGGATCTGGTGATCGTCTGCACGCATGGTGACGGTTCCGGTCGGGGACTCAAACGTCATGCCTTCCAGCGCCTTCGCCACGGCATCCACGTTGCTCGGGTCACCGGCTTCTTCGATAGCCGCTTTCAGCATGTACATCTGGTTGTAGATGCGGTGGTAGTACCAGTCGATTTCCGGGTAGCG